>CAURGZ010000025.1:0-18712 GCA_963524285.1 uncultured Atopobium sp. | reverse complement strand
GTTGTGGACAACACCTTCTGCAGTACCCGTAAGTACCAGCTGATCTCGAGAAAAACCTGCAGACGTTACGGTCAGCGTTAAAGGATTAGTTCTGCCAGCGTAACAAGGACTGCCGCTACTGGCTTCACAGCTAACAAAGGTGCCCTTCCACGTTCCCACCAGTCCGTTGTAGTCGTACTTAAGTCCTGCCGAGGGACTGACTGTGTCTAGCGACCAGGTGCCCGTAGAGGCATCAAACGTAAATGAAGCCGTAATATCGCAGGTGAGCGAGCCATAGAAGGTTGGTGAAACACCTGACATTCTTACCCAGCAAGTCTGCTGTTCACGATCAAAGCCTGCATCAAGAACAGTAAACGTTGCACCAGAGAACTGCGAGCTATAAGAAATAGCTTCGTTTGGATTTTTTTCATCAAGCTTGGCTAGTACATCGCCGATGGCATCAAGGACTTTTGTTGTGGAAACACCTGAAGTTGCCTGGTAGGAGACAGATTGGGTCTCTTCGTCACCAATAGCGTTCCAACCCTGGGTATTTGCGTATCCTAACTTGGAAATCTTTGTGGCAGCAATTGCGTTACCCGTGTAGGTAAGGCGTACGACAGAGTTGGCGTAGCCTGTGGCGCCAAACTGAGCAGCATCGCTGGAGATTGCCGTGGTACTTCTGGTGCGAGAAACAACTTCAATGCCCGTAAGGAGTAAGGACTCATCAGCGTCATACTCGCCCGGAGTCCAAGCTGGGGCTTCGGCTCGTGTGCGAGCGTCAGCGATAACAGTATCTGTTGAAGGAACGTTGCTCACGCGAATAAAGAAGACGATAACCGCAGATAAAAGGGCAAGACTTAAGAGTGCAAGAATGCCAGAAAGCAAGCTGTAGCGGCGTACAAACCTAAAAAGCGCACGACGCCTACTGCGAAGATAGCTTGAGAACGTATCAGCAACATCTTTTATAGAGGTTGCATCATCGTCGGACGCTGCATCACTCGCGCTAGTAGCGCTTTTGGAAGGAACTTCGGCGGTTTTGGCCTCTGAGTGTTCGTGGGCGCTCTCTTCAAGCTCTTTGAGGCGAGCTTCTACCGCAGAAAGATCTTGCGTTAGAGCTGCATCGTTTACGATTTTCTCCAGGTCAGTTGTGCTGTCTGCATCGTTTTCAGAAGAGTCTTCATCTGAAGCTGAGTCATCCTCGTCCTCTTCGCCGTCTTCGTCTAGACCAGGGAAGATGGGGCTGACAATTTCCATGATGTAGTCTTCATCAGCAGCGGCCATATCGGCAGCAATAGGGTCGGTGACCTCTTCAAGCTCGTCGGTTTTCTCGCCATCAGCGGCGGGTGCCTCAACGGCCTGAGCGTCAAGGGTCTTCTGATCAGAGGAGATGTCCTCTGCAGCAGGCGTGTTATCTGGTTGTGAAGTTTTATTCTTAGAAGTCATGGCGCCTCATTACCGTATGAACCTGCTGTAATTTTCTCACAATTACGTAACTTGTGTACCCTCATCCTGTGCAGATAGCGAGGTATCGGTTTAAAAACTGCCTAGTGGTGGTACACTTCTTTAGTTGAAATCTCACCTCGCAAGCAGCTTGCGCTACAGTTTGGCCACAGGCTTATAAGCCAAGCGCGCACGAGGCACTTATCTTAGGAGCAAGAATGCGTGACAAGCTAGAAAAAATCGTCGAGGCCTATGCTGAGCTTGAGCAAAAGCTTGCAGACCCAGCTGTTGTCTCTGATCCAAAAGAGTATGCTCGCGTGGCAAAAGAGCACTCTAATCAGGCAGATTTGGTTGCTCACGCCAACAAGTACATCACTGCCCTTGATGACATCGAGGCTGCAAAAGAGCTTCTCAACGCTACTTCTGATCCAGAAGAAAAAGAGATGCTGCAGGAAGACATTGCTGCTAATGAAGAGATGCTCCCTCAGCTTGAGGATGAGATCAAGGTCATGCTGATTCCAGGCGATCCAAATGACGAGAAGGACACTATCGTTGAGATTCGCGCTGGTGTTGGCGGCGATGAGGCGGCAATCTTTGCAGGCGACCTCTTCAAGATGTATGAGCGCTTTGCCGAGGCTCGTGGTTGGAAGACAGAGGTTCTGTCCAGCTCTCCTTCTGAGGCAGGCGGCTTCAAGACCATTGAGTTCAAGGTCACAGGTGATAAGGTCTATTCAGTTATGAAGTACGAATCCGGTGTTCACCGTGTTCAGCGCGTTCCTAAGACTGAGTCTCAGGGCCGCATTCAGACCTCTACCGCAACTGTTGCAGTTCTCCCAGAGGCTGACGAGATTGATATTCAGATCAACCAGGAAGACCTGCGCATTGACACCTACTGCGCATCCGGCCCTGGTGGTCAGTGCGTTAATACTACGTATTCCGCAGTTCGTATTACTCACCTGCCAACAAATACCGTTGTTCAGTCTCAGGATCAGCGTTCTCAGATTCAGAACCGTGAGGTTTGTATGCAGATGCTCCGCGCTCGTCTCTACGAGATGGAGCTGGAGCGTCAGCAAGCTGAGCAGGGTGCAGAGCGTCTTTCTCAGATTGGTCATGGTGCACGTTCCGAGAAGATTCGTACATACAACCAGCCACAGGACCGCGTAACTGACCACCGCGTTGGCTTCAACGGTACCTACAATGGCGTTCTTCTGGGTGATACGCTGCCATCCGTTATTGAGGCTCTCGCTGCAGCAGAGCGTGCCGAGAAACTCGCTCAGGCTGTGTAAGGCGCAAACTTCATGACAGATGAAGTTTGGACAATCCAGAAAATTTTGACGTGGACTACTCAGCACCTGGAAAAGAAGGGTGACGAGCATCCACGTCTTTCTGCAGAATGGCTTTTGTCTGCGGTGACAGGCCTTTCTCGCGTTCAGCTCTACACCAACTTTGACAAGCCGCTTTCTGCGGATGAGCGCACTCGCATGCGCGAGGCAATTAAGCGCCGTGCAGAGGGCGAGCCGCTCCAGTACGTGACGGGCGAGATGCCCTTTAGGCACCTGGTTCTTACCTGCGAGCCAGGCGTGCTTATCCCACGACCAGAGACTGAGGTGCTGGTAGACGTTGCGCTAGCGGGCGTTGACGCGGCAACTCAAAACGCTGACGGGGAAGTGCGCGTGCTTGAGGTTGGCGTAGGAACAGGCTGCATATCGCTCTCTATTGCTACTGAGCGTCCACAGACGCGCGTCTACGCTACAGATCTTTCTCCTCAGGCGATTGCGCTGGCAACTCGCAACAGAAATGCCCTGGACCTCCAGGAGCGCGTGGAACTCATTGAGTGCGATCTGGTAGAAGGCGTACCCACAGAGCTTGCACAGTCCTTCTCGGTGTTGGTGTCTAATCCGCCCTACATTCCCACACGCGTGCTTGAGCAAGAGGTACCTGCTGAGGTCAAGGGTTTTGAGCCTGAGCTGGCGCTTGATGGGGGAGAGGACGGTCTGGACGTCTATAGGCGATTGCTCGAGGCTGCTCCACATATGCTTCTACCTGGTGGTATGCTCTGCGTCGAGCTCTATGAGGGGCATCTGGACAAGGCGGCGCGCCTTGCCGAGGAACAGGGTGTGTGGGAGTCCGTTGAGGTCAAAGAGGACCTGACGCACAGGCCGCGCATCCTTGTGGCACGTTTCGCAAAGTAGCACTTCAGCCGCCTGGCGAGAAAATCTGTGTAACGCGTAACACCGCGCAGCACACAACGCCGGACAGCACGCAACAATGAGTCGAGGGTTTTATGGGTGAGTACATCAAAGTTGATCAGATGAATCCGGATGCATCTGTAGTTTCTTTAGCAGTTGAGGTGGCGCGTCGTGGTGGCGTGCTTATCATGCCTACCGATTCTGTCTATGGCATTGGCGCAGCTGCAACTCCTCAAAACCCTGGTCATAAGCGTATTTTTGAGATTAAACAGCGTCCCTCAACGCAGACGCTTCCCTGGCTGGTGGGGAGCAAATCCGACCTGCAGAAGTACGCTCACATTACACACAACTGGGCAAATAAGCTGGTAGAAGCATATTGGCCAGGAGCTCTTACGCTGGTGGTTACCGCATCAGAGAACGTTCCTGATGAGTACGTTTTGCCAGATAACAGAACCATTGCGCTCCGTATGCCTAATTCACCTCTAGTATGTCAGATTGCACAGCAGCTTGGATGCCCTTTGGCTACTACCAGCGCCAACACGCACGGGGCTCCTTCTGCAGTTGATGGATGTGGCCTTGAAGCAGGCCTTATTGAGCAGGCAGACTTGACGCTTGATGGAGGTCCGGCGCCCCTTGCTATTGCGTCGACCATTGTCGACTGCACAGGTGATGAGCCGCGCATTTTGCGCGAAGGCGCCATCACAACCGAGGATATTCTCGCCACTGCGGGATTTGCAAAATAGATAAAAAATCCTATCCCTTTTATGTGTTTTGGCTGCAGCTTTTGCCTGCATGCGGTACTCTCTATAGGAGTGAATTTTCTGAGGAGGATACGTATGCGTATTGCAGTTGGTTCCGATCACGCTGGCTTTATCCAGAAAGATCCTATCGTTGAGCACATCAAGTCGCTTGGCCATGAGGTTTTGGACTTTGGACCAGCAAATGACGACCGTGTTGATTACCCTGATTTTGCAGATAAGGTTGCTCGTGCAGTTGCAGCAGGCAAAGCAGATCGCGGCGTCCTGATTTGCGGAACTGGTATTGGCATTGCTATGACTGCTGATAAAGTTCCTGGTATTCGCGCTACTCCTGTTCAGACTGTTCAGTTTGCAGAGCTTGCTCGTGAGCACAATAACGCAAACGTCATCGGCCTTTCTGGTCGATTCACTGATCTTGCTGTTAACGAGGCTATTGTGGATACCTTCCTAAGCACCGAGTTTGCAGGCGGCCGTCATACGGGTCGTGTCGAGAAGATCATGCGTGAGGATGACCCTAACTTTAAGGGTGTTGACGCTGAGTAAGCGAGCAGCACATAAACAGTGCCGCATAAGTAATACATACGCAAACCTGCAGGGAATGTAGATGCTAGGTTAAAGTTGCTCGCATTCAAATAAAGCGCAGGTCAAGCTCTTGGAGGGAGCATTATGGCAGATTACGATGAGTCCAGACTTACGGTTGTTGACCACCCACTAGTTCAGCACAAGCTTCACATTCTTCGTGACAAGACAACTACTACCAAGCAGTTCCGCGAGCTTGTGAACGAGCTGGCAATTCTTGAGAGCTACGAGGCAATGCGCGACTTCCCACTTGAGGACGTCGAGGTAGAGACTCCTCTTGAGACTATGACTGCTAAGCGCATTGCTGGTAAGAAGGTTGCTATTATTCCAATTCTTCGCGCTGGCCTTGGTATGGTTGACGGCATTCTTGAGCTGGTTCCATCTGCTCGCGTCGGTCATGTTGGTATGTATCGAGATCCAGAGACCCATCTTCCTCATCAGTATTACTGCAAGTTCCCTGCAGATATTGAGAACCGTACCTGCCTGGTTGTTGACCCAATGCTGGCAACTGGTGGCTCTCTTATCGCCGCTATTCAGTACCTGCGTGAGGCTGGCGTTAAGGATATCCGTTGTCTTACCATTGTTTCTTGCCCTGAGGGCGTCAAGGCAACTCTGGACTTTGACCCAGAGGTACGCCTCTACACTTGCATCGTTGATCGTCAGCTGAGTCCAAATGCTTACATTCTTCCAGGACTTGGCGACGCAGGCGACCGTATTTACGGTACCAAGTAAGTAGCCCCTCGTCCTTCTCGCAATTTAATAGAGTTGCGAATGCGTATGTTAGTACATGATCCAGTGACCACATAACGTGTGCACTGGATCATTTTTCTTTTCAAATCATCACTTTACGAGAAGAAATAACGGTTGGCATATATCAAAAACTTTGCGAATACCAGGGGATATTGATACAGCTATTTTTATCTGGACATAACTATATCTATCAAGAAAAAATCAACATAACAGCAGCTTAGAAGTGTTATAGTTGAATGAAACAATAACGGCAGCTAACACGAAGTGTGTCAGTAATGTGAGAGTTTGAGCATAAGTCAATTATTTGATTTTGTAATCGTGACTATGCATTCATTTAGTGCTAGTATCGCCGTTCGTCGCAAATATGCACGCCGAGTGGTAGATAATATACTCCAAGTGGCATATTCTTGGCATCTTACGTTGCGTTTCAAGTATGCTGAGCAGTGACGGGCAATCTGAAATGGTTGCAGATTGTATGGGGAGGTTGAGACAGAGTGGACGTTCTTGCGCAGTTGCCAGCAGAGATGGCCGAGCTGCTCGAAAGTTTTTTGCCACACGCATTGGTTGGTAACACCACCTTTGGTTTCACTAACTACATTTTCTATTTCTTAATCGCTGCTGTGATTTTTCTGATTGTCTGCTTTAAGTTTAAGAAGAAGCAGGCAGAGAGCATTGTTCCTCAGGGACGCTTTGTTAATGGTGTTGAGTACCTGATTGAGTACATTAGAGATGACGTCTGCAAAGCTTCCCTTGGAGAAACGTGGCGCACTCACTTCCCATTCTTGATCACTATGTTTATGTTCATCCTGATCAACAACATCATTGGTCTTATTCCTGGCGCACATCCAGGTACTGGTACTATTGGTGTCACTGCTGCTCTTGGCCTTTGCTCCCTTGGATACTTTATGTATGTAGGTGCAAAAAAGATGGGTGTTATTGGCTACATCTTGAGCCTTGCACCAAAGGGTGTTAACCCTGTTATTGCAGCAGTTATCTGGGTTATTGAGGTCTTCTCAACATTCCTTCGTCTGGTTACTCTGGCCGTCCGTCTGTTCTGCAACATGTATGCAGGTCACATCGTTATGGGTACATTTGCAATTCTTGCATCTATGTACTTTATGCCAGCTATTGAGAACTTCTCCGCATCAACAGCTGCTCAGGCAGGATTTTCGATTTTCTGGGTTTTGCTGTTGATTATCATTTACTTGGTAGAAACTATTGTTGCTTTCATTCAGGCATACGTTTTTACCCTACTCTCTACTGTCTACATCCAGCTGGTAGAGTCTGAACACTAAGCAAAACGCTTAGTTGGTGGCATTGCCACACTGTGGTGCCAAACGGCACAAAAGATGAAGTCATCTGAGCCCACGCTCAGTTGATGATAGGTATGTATATTGGTCGCCTTGAGAGGGGCGAGCGAAAAAGGAGGAATCGTGGGTATTTTCGGATATGCTCTTTGCGTTATGGGAGCAGCAATTTGTATTAGCGTCGTAGCAACGAGTGCCGCTAACAACATGGCTCGTCAGCCAGAGGTTCAGGGTCGTCTCTTCACAGTCTTTATTCTTGGCTGCGCATTCATCGAGGCACTTACCCTGATTGGCTTCGTTGTTACCCTGATGGTTAAGTAAATTACTGTTTGTAACAGCGAAAACGCTACGTTGGAGGAATGCATGAATACGATTTGTAAGGGAGTTAAAAAAGCCAGCACAGTAGGCGCAACTGCTGCTCTACTTGTGGCAATGGCTCCCTCAGTCGCACTTGCTGAAGAGGGTGCAAGTGGTGCCGATATTCTTCTTCCAAAGCCCGCTGAGTTTGTTCCTGCTCTGATTGCGTTTTTGATCATCTTTGCTGTTGTAGCAAAGTTTGTATGGCCTTCCGTTCTACGTATGCTTGACAAGCGTCAAGAGAAGATCCAAGGCGATCTGGACGCTGCAGCAAAGGCTCGCGAGGAAGCCAACAAGGATCGTGAAATCGCAGCAGCTGGTATCGACGCAGCTAAGCAGCAAGCAGACGAGATTGTTTCTGCTGCTAAGCGTGAGGGCGAAGAAGAGCGTGCTCGTATTATCGAGCAGGCAAAGGCAGAAGCTGTTGAGATTATTACTAAGGGTAAGGGCGTTGTAGAGTCTGAGCGCCGTCACGCTATGGCCGAGCTTTCTGATTCCGTTGTTGATCTTGCCGTCGATATCGCCGGAAAGATTATTGGCAACGAGCTTTCAGTAGAGCAGCAGCGTGCTCTTGCCGAAAAGTACCTTGCGGAAGTAGGTACTCCAGATGAGCACTAATAAAGACGATCAAGACAGAAAAGTAGAGGGCTATACCAGGGCGCTCCTGGAGGCTGGCCGCGCAGAGGGTCGTGCAACTGCAGACCTCGTACAGGTGCAGCACGCAAAGAAGTTCTCTCCAGAAGTTCTTGAGACTCTTGGTGCTATGCAGGCGAGTGAGGATGTCAACCTTATCAATGATGTTGCCGCTACGTTTCAGGAGCTTCTTGAAGAAGAAGACAAGACACTTACGGTAACGGTAACTACTACAATGCCTCTTGATGATGAGCTACGTGCAAAGGTCACCGAGAAGCTCGAGAAGAACTTCAATACTCAGGTGTATCTCATTGAGCGTGTTAATCCCAAGATTTTGGGCGGCATCGTAGTTGAGGCACGTGATCATCGTTATGATGCATCGGTAAAGACACAACTCACTCACATTAAGAGTAGGCTCTCTTCAGATCACGTTGAAAGTGAATTGTAATGACTGATAAGACCACCATACAGGAAGGAACGCTGAGCTCAGATGCCGTAATGGCACAGCTTAGAGAGCGCCTTTCTAAGGTCAATTCAACCGTATCCCAGCAAGAGGTATCTGCTGTTACTGAGGTAGCAGACGGTATTGCTCGTGTTGCTGGCCTACGTAGCGCTATGGCAGGCGAGCTGCTGGAGTTCACCAGCTCCGTTACCGGCCACAGCGTATTCGGTCTTGCTCAGAACCTTGATGAAACTTCAGTCGGCGCTGTTTTGTTCGGCGAAGTTTCTGAGATTAAGGAAGGCGACGAGTGCCGTACAACCGGCCGCGTCATGGATATTCCAGCTGGTTTTGACATGCTTGGTCGTGTTGTTAACCCACTGGGCCAGCCTATTGATGGCCTTGGCGCTATCCACGCTACACATCGTCGCCCTATTGAGTTCAAGGCTCCTGGCATCATGCAGCGTCAGCCTGTCTGCGAGCCAGTTCAGACTGGACTTATGGCAATTGACGCTATGGTTCCTGTCGGCCGTGGTCAGCGTGAGTTGATCATTGGTGACCGTAAGACCGGTAAGACCGCTATCGCAATTGACGCAATCGTAAACCAGAAGAACACCGACATGATTTGTATCTATGTCGCCATCGGTCAGAAGGCGTCTACAGTTGCAAACATCCGCGAGTCTCTTTCCCGCCATGGTGTTCTTGATAAGACCGTCATTGTTGCAGCTACCGCAGCTGATTCTGCTCCAATGCAGTACATTGCCCCTATGGCAGGCGCTGCTATTGGTGAGTTCTTTATGTATAACGATAAGGACGGCAAGCCTGCTGACAAAGACCATCCAGGCGGACACGTTCTTGTTGTTTACGATGACCTCTCTAAGCAGGCAGTTGCATACCGTCAGATGTCACTGACGCTTCACCGTCCACCAGGACGTGAGGCATATCCTGGTGATATTTTCTACCTGCACTCACGCTTGCTGGAGCGTGCATGTAAGCTCTCCGATGAAAACGGAGCAGGTTCTCTTACAGCACTTCCAATCATTGAGACGCAGGAAGGCGACGTTTCTGCATACATTCCTACGAACGTCATTTCCATTACAGACGGCCAGATTTATCTGCAGTCTAACCTCTTCTTCCAGGGCCAGCGTCCAGCAGTCGACGTAGGTATTTCCGTATCCCGCGTTGGTGGCGACGCACAGGTCAAGGCTATGAAGCAGGTTGCCGGTACACTTCGTCTGGACCTTGCAAGTTATCGTGAGAAGCAGGCATTCTCGCAGTTCGGATCCGACTTGGATGCAACTACGCAGTACCAGCTCAATCACGGTGCTCATATGATGGAGCTTCTCAAGCAGCCACGTTATTCAGCTCTAGACGTAGTAGACCAGATTTGCGCAATTTACGCTGCAAAAGAGAACTTCATTGATGACGTTGATCTTGAGAACGTTGCTCTTTTCCGCGATGGCCTTGCTCAGTACATGAGTGAGTATCACCCACAGCTCCGCAACTCTCTGCGCAACGGAAAGATTTCTGATGAGCAGGCAGAGCGCTTGAGTGATCACATTAAGCACTTCAAGGCTAAGTTCTTGGAAGAGCATCCAAACAAGGTTGTGGATGAAGCAGAAGCTAATTCAGATACACCAGGCTCTTTTGACGCAGTAACCCAGGGTTCATTGCAGGAGTAATTATCAATGGCGAACCTTCACGAAATATCGAGGCGTATGAGCTCCATCAGGAGCACCATGCAGATTACGCGCACGATGTCGATGATCTCGACAGCGCGTGTCCGCAAGGCACTTGATAGGGCCGAGGCTGCTTCGCCATATAAGGAAGCTATTACCCTTATGCTTGCAAATGTAGCAAGTGCTAGCTTTAATCCAAAGAAACAGCCTCTTCTTGCTACACACAAAGTCGAGAAGAACGTGCTGTTCTTAGTCATCGCTTCTGACCGCGGACTTGCAGGCGGATTTAACATCCTGCCTCAGCGCGAGGTTGAGCATGAGATGGCACGTCTTAAGGCTAAGGGAGTGTCGTCCGAGATAATTACTTGCGGACGCAAGCCAACTGAGTACTTTACGTATAGAAATATCAAGCCCACCATGTCTTATGTAGGCATTTCCTCTGAGCCTACAGCAGACCAGGCTGATCGTATTGCTTCCTACATTATGGATAGCTATATCAAGGGTAAGATTGATCGTGTCGTAATTAAGTACTGGCATGCTAAGAACCGTGTTGACCAAGAGCAGGTTACAGAGCAACTTCTTCCTATTTCGCGCGATAAACTCACGATTCCTAATAAACCACGTACCGAAGAAGCCCTCTCACAGGTGAAGACGTATAACAAGAGTGAATATCACTTCTCGCCATCTGCTTCTCAGGTACTTGATTCGTTGATGCCCGCCTATATCAAGACGGTCATCTTCCACGCACTTCTTGATTCTGCTGCAGCCGAGCATGGTGCACGTCGTCGTGCAATGCAGTCTGCAACTGATAATGCTGAGAACGTCTTAGGCGCTCTTAGCCGTACGTACAATCGCGAACGCCAGGGCGCAATTACCACTGAGCTCAATGAGATTATCGGTGGTGCTGCAGCATTGGAGGATATGTAATGTCAGATATGCAAGTAGAGACTTCTTCCTTTGAGGAAGCTATTCTCAACAAGCGCAATCAGCGCGTTGACGATGGCGTAATCGTTCGCGTAGTTGGACCAGTTGTCGACGTTAAGTTCGACGGACCTGTTCCAAGCATCTATACCGCACTGACGGTAGAGGATGACACGCCTGTTGGTCACGTCAGCACCGTTCTTGAGGTTGAGTCTCAGCTTCACGGTGGTGTTGTTCGTACCGTCGCTATGTCGTCAACCGATGGTCTTCAGCGTAATCTCCGCGTTAAGGACACCGGCAAGCCAATGATGATGCCAGTAGGCGAGTCTACGCTGGGCCGCGTCTGGAACGTCATGGGTCAGCCAGTCGACGGTGGAGATATTCCTGAAGACGTTGAGTTTTATCCAATTCACCACCCAGCACCTCTCTTCGAAGAGCTTACTACTGAGACAGAGATTTTTGAGACGGGCATCAAGGCAATCGATCTTCTCGAGCCTTATGTTCGAGGCGGAAAGACTGGCCTCTTTGGTGGCGCTGGCGTTGGTAAGACCGTTCTAATTCAGGAGCTTATTAACAATCTGGCTCAGCAGCACGGTGGTACATCCGTATTCACCGGCGTTGGAGAGCGTACTCGTGAGGGTACTGACCTCTTCCTTGAGATGACTGAGTCTGGCGTTATTAACAAGACCTGCCTCGTCTACGGTCAGATGAACGAGCCACCAGGAGCTCGTATGCGTGTTGCTCTTGCAGGCCTTACTACTGCAGAGTATTTCCGTGATCAGGGCCAGGATGTTCTGTTGTTCATCGACAACATCTTCCGCTTCTCTCAGGCAGGTTCTGAGGTTTCCGCACTTCTCGGTCGTATGCCTTCCGCAGTTGGTTACCAGCCAACCCTGGCTACAGAGATGGGCGAGCTTCAGGAGCGTATTACTTCCACCAAGGAAGGCTCTATTACTTCCGTACAGGCAGTTTACGTCCCTGCAGACGACCTTACTGACCCTGCTCCTGCTACAACCTTTACGCACTTGGATGCAACTACCGTTCTTTCTCGTGCTATTACCGAGCTTGGTATTTACCCAGCAGTTGATCCTCTGGCCAGCTCCAGTTCTGCTCTTGATCCATCCATTGTTGGCTCAGAGCACTACCGCGTTGCTATGGCAGTTCAGGAGACCCTGCAGGAGTACTCCGACCTTCAGGACATCATTGCAATTCTGGGTATGGACGAGCTTTCTGAGGAGCAGCAGCGCACCGTTGCTCGCGCCCGTAAGATTCAGCAGTTCCTCTCTCAGTCATTCCACGTTGCCGAGAAGTTCACCGGTAACCCTGGCGTGTACTGCACCGTTGAGGAGACTGTCCGCTCGTTCGCAGAGATTATTGACGGTAAGTGCGATGACCTTCCTGAGCAGGCATTCCGTTTTGCAGGCACCATCGAAGATGTTCGCGAGCGCGCTGCAAAGATGTCCGCTTCGGATAGCTCACAGAACTAGGATTTCTCATGGCTGAGTTGACTTGTCAGTTTGTCAGACCAGATAAGCTCCTTTACGAAGGAACTGTTGAAAGTCTGATTCTTGCTTCAGCAGATGGAGAGTATGGTGTGTGGCCAGGCCACGCACCAGAAATCATTGCGCTTGGCGATGGTGTTGTAAGACTGCACATGCCTCATCCAGAGAATGAAGAAGAATCTATGACCAAGATAGTGATTTCTGGTGGATACGCAGAAATCGATCCAACAGGAGTCATTATCTTGGCAGATCATGCCCGTCGCGTTGACGATATTGATGCAGATGTTGTGCGCGAGACAAGAGACGACGTTATTGACCAGATGCTTTCTCTTCCAGAAGACGATAATCGTCGTGCCTACTACGAAAAAAAGATAGACTGGTGTAATCTACTTCTGAAGCAAGTGGTTGAGGAGTAAAATTCTCTCACTGTCGTTTTCGGAGGTTTATGGACGTCATAAAAGTAGTAGGTGGCCGTTCTGTCACAGGAGAGGTCACTGTAGAGGGTGCAAAAAACTCTGCCCTTAAATTGATGGCTGCAACCATCATGGCTCCTGGTGTTACTACACTCACTAACGTTCCTAATATTGCAGACGTTCACGTCATGGGCAAGGTGCTCAAGACGTTAGGCGCTCGCATTGAAGTCGTTGGTCTTCACGAGCTCAAAATTGATACCACAGATATTACAAGCTGGGAGACTCCTTACAGTCTTGTTGCACAGATGCGTGCATCAACTGCTGTTTTGGGTCCCCTTATTTCTCGTTTTGGCAAAGCTGTTGTGGCTATGCCAGGCGGTTGTAATATCGGTGCTCGCAAAATTGACATGCACATCCTGGGCCTCGAGGCTTTGGGTGTTGAATTTAAGGTTGAGCACGGCAATATTCACGCAAGCGCTCCTCACGGCATAACCGGCGAGACCGTTTCTCTGGCCTTTGCTTCCGTTGGTGCAACAGAGAACCTGATGATGGCATCAGTTTTTGCCAAGGGTGTAACGGTCATTGATAACGCAGCTCGTGAGCCAGAAATTGTTGACCTCGCTACTATGCTCAACAAAATGGGCGCCAACATTCAGGGTGCTGGATCTCCTGTTATTGAGATTCACGGCGTCACAGAGCTGCATCCTGTTGAGCATGAAGTCGTTGGCGACCGCATTGAGGCTGGTACCTTCCTGGCTATTGGCGCGCTTACTGGTGAGCCTATTACTGTTCACGGTTTTGAGCCAAATCACCTTGGTCTGGTACTTAAAAAGTACGAGCAGATGGGCATTACCATCGCGACTGGAGATAGGTGGGCAAGGGCTTCTCGTCAGCAAGATCTTAAAGCTATCGATATCCAGACGCTGCCATTCCCGGGTTTCCCAACAGACATGCAGGCACAGACTATGACGCTGCTTGCTCTGGCTAAGGGTACCTGCATCATCACAGAAAACGTCTTTGAGAACCGCTTTATGTTGGCATCCGAGCTTTCTCGCATGGGAGCAGACATCACCATCGAGGGCCATCACGCTATTGTTCGCGGTGTCTCCGGCTTTGAGGGCGCGCAGGTCAAGTCACCAGATCTTCGTGGTGGAGCCGCGCTTGTTATGGCTGGTCTTGTGGCCGAGGGAGAAACAATCGTTTCTGCCATCCACCACATTGACCGCGGTTACGAGGGATTTGTCGAGAAACTCGTCGCGCTGGGAGCAGATGCTCAGCGCACCACCATTCCAGACGACGACTTTATCGAAGGATAGTTTGTGTCAACTAAACCAAAGCATGCAAAACTGCTCGACAACGGGGCCTCACAGGGCACTTCGGCTGACACTGCACAAAATACTGCTACGGGAAGTACTCAAGGCACTGCGCCAAGCGCTGCGGCCAATACTTCACAGAACGCTTCAGTTAGCAGCTCTCCTTTTAGTCGCACGCAGGCAGAGGGTTACCACAAGCGCCGCAAGCGTGTCTTTAGAAAGCAGATGGTAGTCAGGTCGCTTCTGGGCGTCTTTGCTGCTGTTTTTATTGCCGCTGTGGTGGGCGCAGGTATCTGGTATGCAAGCGTTCAAGCGCAGCTCAATAACTCGCAGGTCATTACTGCTGAGCTTCGTCAGACGCTTCAGGAGCCTTCTGCACCAAGCGACCCCTATTATATGCTGCTTCTAGGAACCGACGGCCGACCTGGCGAGACTGAATATCGTGCGGATTCCATTATTTTGGCGCGCGTTGACCCTATTCATAAGCGTGTGACCATGCTTTCTATTCCACGAGATACCCGTGTTTTGTGGAAGGGTTCTTACATGAAGATTAACGCCGTCCACTACTATGACGGCGCAAATGGCATGGTACAAGCTGTAAATGAACTGTGCGGCGTACATATTGCCCACTATGCAGAGGTCAACTTTGATGGTCTCGCAGGCATTACCGATGCTCTTGGTGGCGTAACCGTAAACGTTGAGCAGTACATGCGTGACACAGAGAACTTCAGCGACGTTGTTGAACTGTACCCTGGCGTTCAGAAACTGAACGGTGCTCAAGCACTCTTCTTTACTCGTGTTCGCTACGCTTTTGCAGACAGCGATTACACCCGCATGCGCCATCAGAGAACCTTCATCAAGGCTATGATTGCTCAGATTCTGAATACAGGAGACCCTGTAGCCATTGCAAATACTGTCAATTCAACGGCAAGCATGGTTATTACCGATCTATCTGTCTCAGATATTATTTCTTTGGGCACTCAGATGATTGGCATGAACACTGACAAGGATATTTATACGGCATACGTACCATCCGAGGGAACAGAAATTGACGGTCAGTCGTATGTCATTGCAGATGAAGATGCACTTGCAAAGATGATGAAAGTAATTGATGCAGGAGACAATCCGTCTAGTTTAAACGGACAAACAGATGCCGAGGCAAATGCTGAGGCTGCCGAGAAAAGCTCAGAAGAGTCCTCAGAATCTTCAAACAGCTCTTCTCGCCAGTAAAACTAAGCGCCGTTTTTGGGTATCATTCAAGTGTTAGAAATATTTTCGTTGCGTAGCGCAACTGATTTTGCATGAAAAAGACTGTCAAGCAGTCGTCGGAGGAGAGTTATGGCCAACGATAACGTACAAAACGAGCACACACTGACAAAAGCCGGCGAGGACTATCTCGAGGCAATTTATCGCATTGCACTTGAGCAGCCAGATGACGATAAGAGCGTCCGCTCCGTTGATATTGCCGAGAGCCTTGATGTTTCCAAGGCAAGCGTCAACAAGGCGCTATCTCAGCTTAAAGAGCAGGACATGGTTGAGCAGAGCCGTTATGGTCGTGTCACGCTGACCAAAGAAGGCGAGGCAAATGCCCGTACCACATGGCGTGCTCACCGTGCGCTTCGCACCTTCCTTGAGGAGGACTTGGGCGTAGACACAGAGACTGCAGATGCAGAGGCTTGCCTTATGGAGCACTCACTTTCTGTAGACACGCTGGCTAAACTCATTGAATTCCTTGAGAAGCGTGGAATTGAGATTCCAAGCAAGTAACGTAACCTGGCGCTTATGCAAGCTAGGTACGTATAAAAGCGCCTGTCATTTGAGTTTATCGGCGGCAAAACCGTCATTCTTACAAGCGCACGTTAGGTGTGCAGAGCCGACAGGGCTCATAGGTGAAAGGTAAACACATGAAGGCAATTATCCCAGCAGCAGGTCTAGGTACGCGCTTTCTACCTGCAACAAAGGTAACCCCTAAAGAGCTGTTGCCTGTTTTGGATAAGCCCGTCATCCAGTACGTGGTAGAAGAGGCTCTTGAGCCAGAAGAGGTTGATGAGGTAATCATCATCAATTCTCGCGAGAAGCCACAGATTGAAACATACTTTGCTGAAGACCAGAAGTTTGAGGCAGACCTTTCTTCTCGTGGAAAGCAAGACCTTGCCGAGAAGGTCCATGCAGCTTCTGCGCTTCCTGTTTCCTTTACCTATCAGGACAATCCTCGTGGTCTTGGCCATGCAGTACTGTGTGCCGCAGACGGCGTAGGTGACCAGCCATTCTTTGTACTTCTCGGCGATTACTTTGTTCCAGACCGTCAGATGTGCATCCGCATGGCAGATATTTCCAAACAGCACAATGGTGCTTCCGTCATTGCAGTTGCTCCAGTCCCTGCAGATCAGGTGAATCGCTACGGTATTATCGCAGGTGAGTGCATCTCTTCTCCTTCAGGTAACTCTGAGGGCGAGGGTGCTATTTGGAAGGTAACAGGCCTTGTCGAGAAGCCTCGTCCAGAAGACGCACCTTCTCACCTGTTTATTGTTGGTCGTTACCTGCTTTCTCCAAAGATTATGGAGCTCCTGGCAACTCAGGGTCCTGGCGCCGGCAACGAGATTCAGCTGACAGATGCAATGGAGCGCCTGCTTGCTGAGGAAGAGATGTATGCGCTGGTAATCGACGCGGAAGAGGGCTGCGATACCGGTACTCCTGCAGCTTGGGCAGCAACTAATGCTCGTATGGCGCTCTCTGATCAGAGTTCTGCATCAGCATTTAAAGAGGCGCTCGGCAGCTATGCCAACCGCATTGGATAAAAGACCCGACATACTCCGTTTTGGCAGCGATGGCTGGCAAGCCCGCTATGATAAAGGCTTTACCAGGGACAATGTAGTTAGACTTGCAGAGGCCCTTGGTACTATTTGGTCACAGGAGCTGCCTGGCGGTATTGTGTTTGTCGGCTTTGACACACGCTTTGAAGCAGATTCGTCTGCTCTTGAAGCCGCTGCAACATTGGCTTCCTTTGGTTTAGACGTGCGTGTGTCTGAGACTTTTTGCCCAACTCCATCTGTTTGCTGGGCCTGTGCACATCATAAAGATGTAGCTGGTGGCCTCATTATTTCTGCAACTGAGCTTTCTTGCGAATATTGCGGCATGATTATTCGCGCTGCTAATGGAGGCCCTGTTTCTCGCGATTTTCTCCAGCGCGTGGAATCCGCAACGCCGCTTGAGCCAACAGATCAGCGTGGAACTTTTACCACAACAGATATTGTGACGCCTTATAAAAGTGCGCTGCTTAATCAGATTAATGTGTCTGTTATTAAAGAGCTACGCCCGAGCGTGGTAGTTGATCCTATGTATGGTGCAGCAACAGACCTGCTTGCTGACGTACTTTCCGCAGCTGGATGTGTTGTACATCAGATGCACCAAGGTCCTGTCAGGGATTTTGGTGGCATTCACCCACAACCAGCGGACCCTTGGGCTGATGAGTGCTCTTCGATGGTGGTAAGCCGCCATGCACAGCTGGGCCTTTTGCTTGATTGTGACGGAGACCGCGCTGCTGCCGTAGATGAAACCGGCCGACTCCTTAGCCCACATGAGCTTATTCCGCTTATCACACGCCATCTTGTACAAAATAGAAAGCAAACCGGCCGCGTTGTTTCTACACTGACCTGTTCTGCAACGGTATCCAGGCAAGCGGCTCATCTTGGACTAGAGTCTGCAAGCGTGCCTGTTGGATTTGCTCGACTTTATTCAGAGATTGAGCAAGGAGACGTCCTTCTCGCCGCAGAGGAGTACGGCGGAATCTGTATTCCAAGTCACCTTTTGGAGCGAGATGGCCTGCTTGTGGCCCTGCTTGTCGTGGAAATGCTTGCATACACCCATAAATCGCTTGCACAGCTTGTCTCTGAGGACGAAGCTGAGCTGGGTCGCATGTGTTATAGCAGGCGAGGAGTGCGACTTGATGCTGCAGCTACTCAGGCGTTCAGAAACATCCTTCCAGGTCTCAATCCAGAAAACGTTGCAGGTAAAGTTCCTGTTTCAGTAAGTCATGCCGATGGCCTTAAGCTTCAGTTTAAAGACGATTCTTGGGTGCTTATCCGTCCTTCTCGTATGGATGCCCTGGTGCGCGTGTATTCTGAGGCCGCTAACGAGACACTTCGCGATCAACTTCTTGATGCAGCTTGCCAGATTGTAAAAGACGAGATTTAGCCTCATTAAGACGCACAAAAAAGTGCGGCAAGACAACGTAATAACGCGGGTCATGACAACGTAAAAAGATAATAAAGACATCCTAAAAAAGACAACACTATATATAGTTGAAAAATAAAGTGTTGCTACTAGATGATAAAGGGAATTCAGTGCCCAATATACGCATTAGTTCACTAAAGACTACGAATTGTGTAGAAATTGTGGAGGAATTAAGAAGATACAAAATCTTCTTCACAAACGAGTCGTAAGTGCGTATAGT
>CAURGZ010000024.1:0-18845 GCA_963524285.1 uncultured Atopobium sp. | reverse complement strand
TAGCAGCCATATAAACTGCTACGTTATAAAAGTCTAACTTTTGGGGGTCACATCACTTTATTGTTTCTATCATAGTTGTATTAATCGCCCTCTCTTCGTTTTTGGTGGGAAAAGGCTTTTTAGAAATTATTACTTCCCGAAAATTCGATTCTTGGCTCTCTAATCAGCCGCAATTTTATACTTCACAGATGTCTAATGAGACAAAAGAAACGTTTGTGTCAGTTGTTAGGTCTTACGCACAAACTCACAAGATGATTCTTATAACTAAGAAAACTGAATCAATTACTGAAGGGCCTAGGATATTGACCGTTGGCGTGCTGTCTTCTCCAGGCAGTGAGGCTAACAGCTTTGATTCCTTTGATATTCTTGGCACTCAAGTTATAAATAGGCAAAAAATCAATGAACTTCTCGGACATTCTTCAGAGTCATACCTTGGCTACGGAATGGATACTAACAATAAAGTTGGTGACTTACCGTATGTTTTGGGCTCAGTTTATTTCAAATTAGATCAAATTACTCCTGGCTATAATCTGGGAAATTCTTGTGCTGTTTTAGGCCTTTCTCCTGAAGAATTTGATGAGTTGGCTAATCAGATTTCAGAAGCTACTGGCCTACATAAAGAAAAATTTATTACTAATTATTCAGGATCAGCGGTTGAAATTGGACTGTTCTACTACGTTGCAGGGGTAACTTTTATAATCTTGAGCATATCGTTTTGTTTACTGACGTATTACAACTCGTTACAAGAATTAAAGAAACTCGGTGTCCACGTAATGCTTGGCTGGAGTAAGAGCGATTACGTCGTTCACCATTATTTTTTCTATTGTGCTTTAGCAGCTGTTTTACTGCCATTAGCCTTTATGTGGACAATGGTTAATTGCTCCGGATTTGATATTACTGGCAGTTTTTTACTGTTTACGTTTACCTCGGCAATGCCAGCAATACTTGTAGTTGTGGTTTCGGTACTAATTTCTGCTGCTCCACTTCTAACAATCCGCCCTGTAGATGCAATTTTAGGAAGACTGTCGCAAAAGGGTCTGTACGTTCTAACGGCGATAATTTATGCACTTTGTTGTGTAGTAGTTTTTGCTGGTTCTACGTATATGGATGCTCCTATAACAATGTACTCAAATCTACTATCCACTCAAGAAAATTGGTCTGTATATAAAGATTGGTATATTGTCCGAAATCACGTTTCTCAAGGTAATTTTTTCAACGGCCGACCAATGGATAAAAGTAAGGAATTATTTGATTGGTATAAAACCCACGAGCACGATACAGGCGTGTATATTGCTCATGTAAATCAAATAGGTGAAGCAACTTTAAATGCCTATGAAGTAAATTCATCGATTTTGAAGCCATTTGATTTTCTGATTGCATCCCCATCTTATCTAAAAGAAATTGGGGTAGCGTTGACTGATGAACAAGTTAAAAAAGCGGAGAATGGAACAAGGATTTATCTCGTTCCAAGCTCGTACTCAGAAGAGCAAAAATCTCTGCTAAGAGAACTTGTGGCTAGAAGCGACAAGATATTTGAGTCAGATATCGTCACGCCCTATATGCAAAATCCTTCATCTGAATTTATTGAATACGATGCTAGTGGGGGATTTTTTACCTGGTCAACAAATATAGACAGCCCTTCTATAAGCACAAATGTTGTAATCAAAGTGGTAACGTCAAATAACATGGTTCCTACTGAATCAGAGAGCTTAGTTGCTACGGGGCTTGATAATAGTTACATAAAGTTATCACCTGAAGCCGCTTCAAATTTGTTGGATTCCAGCGGTGTTGTAGAACTCTCTGATGACGGTTTTGGAACACAGTTTAGTTCGATAGAGAGCTTTATAAAGGACTACAGAAAATCTCTGCAGGAGCTCTTCCTCTTATTCGGTGTTGTAATTGTGCTTATGTTTGCAGCAATAACGGTGATTCAAATAAGCATGATTTCAATTGTTCAGAGGTTACATGAGAGAAAAATTGCTGTTGAATGCATGTTGGGATTTGGCATTTACAAGCAATACATAAATATTTTCCTCGTAGTGAATCTCATTGCACTTGTTGGAACACTTTGCATGATTGTCATAGGTTCAACTCTTGGAATAATAATGGGCTGCTTGATGTTATTGATTTCCAATTTGACTATCAGTATTTCTGCAAATAGAAGCACCATGAGAATTGTTCTAGAGAATCTCTCTAAGGAGTAGTTATGAAAACATTTCTACAGGTAGATGCTCTCAATAAGTCATTTGGAAGCAACACAGTACTTCATAACATTTCATTTGAGATAGAAAGTGGAGAGTCAGTGGCTCTCGTGGGCCCTTCTGGGTGTGGAAAATCAACGCTTCTTAATATCATCGGTCTTCTCGAGACATTAGATTCAGGCACAATCAAGCTTGAGGGAAGAACATATCCTTCGATCAATAGCAAAAAAGCAACACTTATGAGGCGTACTGAAATCAATTATTTGTTCCAATCTTTTGCTCTCATTAATGACTGGAAAGTAAGCAAAAATCTCTTACTAGCGCTTCAATACACCAAGCTTTCAAAGCAGGAACAGGAACGTCTTATTAGAACTGCCTTGGAAAACTACGGGATTGGCGAGAAGTTCGACGCAGTTGTAAATGAGCTTTCTGGTGGAGAAAAGCAGAGAGTGGCAATTGCTCGAGCAATGATAAAGCCAGGTAATTTAATCCTTGCAGATGAACCAACCGGATCACTTGATAAGGCCATGGCCACTATTGTTATAGACAGTTTGCTAGATTCCGTTCACGCAAACCATAAAACGCTTCTTATGGTCACGCATGATATGGGTATTGCCCAGCGTTGCGATCGAATTATTGAATTACCAAAGCATCAATAGAAGTATTAACGGCGTAAAACACACCTAGCTTAGCAATGCGAATTAGAAGTGCTGAACAGCGCGTTCTTAGGCAACTTTTACAGCAGGAAGGCTTACAGTCGCACCCGTTGTATCTTCGTCCTGCACGTGAGGCCATGAGCAGCTGCGGACATCTTCAGAGGTAAGGCCAAGCCAACGAGCGCGGTGACCGTCAATTTTTGCTGGACGGCGATGAAGCCACAGGGAAATTCCCAGAGTCCAAAGAGGCAGCAAATAAAGGAAGCTCGCAGCTAGAAGACTCATGGAAGGTGCGCCAATTGCAGAGAGTACCGAGATGTTTGAAATAGACCACGGTACCAGAGGAGCAAGAATTACGGCGCTATTCTCGATATCCAAGGCAAGAGCGCTAGAAGAGTTCTCTGCGTTCTCGCACAGATCGTTTGTCAGCATAATAGCCAAGGTCTGATTACAAGAAACCATTGAGGTAAACATGCTGGTAATCAGAACGCCAAAGAAAGGCGTGGAGTTATCGGAAAGGTCAGCTACCAGCTGGCACATACGGCGAAGCAGGCCAGTTGTTTGGAAAAGACCAGCGTAGCTTGAAGAAATGGTGACAATCGTCAAGACGTTCATCATGGAAAAAACGCCGCCACCATTAACCATGTTTGCAACGGTAGCACCTGGAGCACGAAGGCCAAAGAGCAGAATGACTGGCAGGTCGGCAAGAGGGACGCGCTGAATGGTGACACACAGAATGCAAGCAAGTACCAAGCTGGATGCCATGGTAACAATGACATCAACCTTAAGAAGCGAAAAAACAATCACAAGAAGTGCTGGTGTGAGTGAAATTAAAGAGAGCCTAAAGGAGCGGCTCAGAAGACCAGTGACATCGGGGATAGTTCCCGTGTTTGCCATGAAGAAGTCCCAGGCCACGTAGATAACGCATGCGGCAATGAAAGGCACCACGCTGGTACGAAGCATGCGGTTAATGTTCTTGGATAGATTGGTATCGGTGAGCTGCGAAACAAGGATTGCGCTGGTAGACATAGGGGAGCAACGATCGCCAAAGTAGCTACCTGCAAGAACAGCGCCACCAATAAAGAATTCGCTTGCTCCAATTGCCTTACCAATAGACATGCAGATGATACCCATGGTTGCAGCGGTACCAAATGCGGTGCCCAAAAGCATGGACATCATGGTGCAGAGCAAGAATGTTGCCAAAATAAAGATAGACGGAGAAATAAGAGAAGCCGAGATACTGACAATCTCTGGAATAGTTCCCGCTGCACGCCAGGCAGCACTCATAGCGCCAACCACAGCAAACAGTGCAATGATTGTTTTAACTTCCCAGACAGATTCAAAGGCTGCTAATAAAAGCTTTTTTGCGGAGATTTTACGAGAAAGTCCGTAACCAAAAAAGAGGAAGAAACCAATGGTCAGGATAGATGTAAGGGGAAAAGATAGGGCTGTACCTACGATGAGCATCACCGCAAAGGCACTCAGTACTATTAGCTCTACCATGCATCCACTCCAAACGAATTTCTTATGTAAATAGAGTAGGCAACTAAAATGTTGAAGTCCAACTGTTTTCAATGGTTATAATTACAAGTAATTTTTGTAATTCAGTGGGAGCAAAAATGAACTTTCAAACCATGGATTATTTTGTTGCCGTTGCAGAAGAAAAGAGCTTCACTAAGGCAGCCGAACGCTTGAGCGTAACTCAGCAAACACTCTCGGCAAATATCGCAGCTGCAGAAAAAGAACTTGGTTCTAAGCTGCTAGAACGTACGGTTCCGTTGTCTCTAACGTTTGCAGGAGAAGAGTTCTTGCGTTATGCCCGCAGGTTTCAAGCTCAGCGTCGTGCCATGGATCAAGAGTTTCTTGATATTGCGGGCAATGAGCGGGGTCGCCTGCGTGTTGGTGTCACCGCCACACGAGGCCATATCATCATGCCGCGCTCTATTGCTGCTTTTCAAAAACTACATCCAAATATTTCCATTGAGCTTGATGAGGGTGAAAATGATGAGCTTGTCGAGTGGCTATCCGAAGGTCAGCTTGACCTGATTGTTGCAACGGTTAATTCATCGTCGTATGACTTAGTCGTTAAAAAGCTGTTTGACGAGAAGATTGTTCTTGTAGTATCTCAAGCGCTTCTTGAATCTCTGTATGCAGATAACGTTGACTCGGTTGTCTCGCAAGTTAAAAAGACGGGAAAACTTACAGCCCTGGAAGCCTGTCCCTTCCTAACGGTGGGCAAGCGAGACATTGCAGGTAGTTTTGCTCGCCATGCGTTTGCTGCGTCAGGCATTTCTCCCACTATCAAGGTTATGTCCAGAAACTCCGAGACGCTTTTAGCACTTGCCATGAGAGGTGTTGGTGCCTGTTTCTTACCGTCTGAGCTGGTTGCCTCTTCCTACTATGACTTTGAAACTTCTGGCCTTCACATTATTGAGCTAGGAAAAGAGATGTCGTATTCGGTTAGCGTTGCTTGGCGACGCACCGATCATGTGTGGAGCACTATCGAGTCGTTTGCACAGGTTCTCTCTGAGCAGCGTTACGTGGTTAAGCGTGGTGAGTAGTGTGGGTGCTCTTCAGACTGGCCTCAGCCTTAAGATTTTGTATCAGGATGAGTATCTGCTTGCCGTGAATAAACCTGCGGGAATTATTGTTCACACAGACGGAACCAACGAGCCCTCGTTAACCGATTTAGTTTGCGAGAAACTCCGCGCACTTGAGAGCTCAAGCCAGATAGATCTTTCCCAGGTCCAAGCTCTGAATCGACTTGATAGAGAGACTACGGGCATTGTGCTCTTCTCACTCAAAAAAGAAACGCAGCCACAGTTTGATCAACTTATTGCCTCTAAGGAGCTTTCCAAAGAGTATCTGGCTGCCGTTAAGGGAGCATTTGAGCCAAATAAACTGCTGATAGATAAGGCAATTGGAAAAGATCGGCATGATGCTCAAAAGATGAGGGTCTCAGCGACAGGCAAACCTTCTCAAACGGAGGCGCGCCTCATTAAGGTTGCATCATCAGCACAAGGTCAAATTCAAAGCTTGTTACTGGTCAATTTGCTGACAGGAAGAAAGCATCAAATTAGAGTGCATCTCTCGTCACTTGGATTTCCTCTGGTAGGAGATGCGTTATACGGAGGCGTGTCTTCTTTGCAGCACGGAGCAAAAAAGAAGCATAAAGCGCAGCCGTTAATGCTGCATGCATATCGCGTTGAATTTATTCATCCAGTCACGAGCGCAAAAATTGTGATTAAAACAAATATTCCAGAGCGATTTTCTTATTTTGGTGTCACTGAGGTGGACTAATAGTACATACTTTGTGATAGAGACATGCATTCATTTTGTGCAAATACGTTACCCAGACGTGCATAAAGTGAACGAGGAGGGGGAGAAATGCCTGGCACAATGCGAGGTGTCTATACCAACCTGACTGAAATTCGCAGGAAGGTATTTAAAGAGGTTTCAGCGCTTGCGTACGAAAAAGCAGACAAGAGCGTTGATGAAATTGCTCGTCAGATGGAAGAGCTGCCTTACAAGATTATTCCTGGTGATATTGCTACGTATCGTGAGAGCGTCTTCTTGGAGCGCGCGATAGTTGGTGAGCGTATCCGCATGACTATGGGTATGCCTATGCAGGGTGTTGATCAACCCGAGCAAATATCCGATGGCTTGGAAGAGGCTTCTCGACCAGAGGTTTATTACCAGCCACCGCTGATTAACATCGTTAAGTTTGCGTGCAACGCATGCGAGGACAACGTGTATCGCGTTACCAATGCGTGTCAGGGCTGTCTTGCACACCCTTGCCGAGAGATTTGTCCTAAAGAGGCAATTAGCTTCGTAGACAAAAAGGCATACATTGACCAGGAGAAGTGCATTCAGTGCGGTATGTGCTTCAAGGTTTGTCCGTACCAGGCAATTCATCACCACGTACGTCCTTGCGCTGCTGCTTGTGGCATGGACGCTATTGGCTCTGACGAGCACGGACGCGCAGATATTGATTACGAGAAGTGCGTATCTTGTGGCCAGTGCCTGGTCAACTGCCCCTTTGGCGCAATTGCCGATAAGAGCCAGATTTTCCAGGTAATTCAGGCTATCAATGAGGGTTATACCGTTGTTCCAATTGTGGCTCCTTCGTTTGTTGGTCAGTTTGGTAAGGGCAGCGTTGGTCGTCTTCGTGAGGCCTTCAAAGAGATGGGCTTTGCCGAGGTAGAAGAAGTAGCAACCGGTGCTGACCTTTGTACCGTTCAGGAGGCAGAAGACTTTGTCAAAGAAGTCCCAGAAAAGCTGCCATTTATGGGAACAAGTTGCTGCCCTTCCTGGTCTGCCATGGCTAAAAAAGAGCACCCAGAGCACGCTGATGCTATTTCTATGGCACTAACCCCCATGGTTTTGACTGCTCGTCTGGTAAGAAAGCAAAACCCAGAGTCCAAGATTGTCTTTATTGGACCATGCACCGCTAAGAAGCTTGAGGCACTGCGTCGTTCCGTTAAGTCCGAGGTCGATTTTGTTCTGACCTTTGAGGAGCTTGCGGGAATGATGGAGTCCAAGGGCATTGACTACACCAAGCTTGATGACGACAACTCCGATTTTGAAAACGCTTCTCATGATGGTCGCGCTTTTGCAGTAGCCGGTGGCGTTGCAGGTGCCGTAGTTAACGTCATTCACCAGAAGTACCCCGATAAAGAAGTACCTGTCATGGCTGTTGACGGCCTTGCTGAGTGCCGAGCTATGCTCAAGGATGCCGTTAAGGGTAAATATCCAGGTTATCTTCTTGAGGGCATGGCCTGTCCTGGCGGCTGTGTCGGAGGCGCTGGCACCCTGAGTGCCGTTAACCGTGCGGCCGCAGCAGTTAAGCGTTATGCAAAGACTGCTTCTTCCGACCTGGCTTCTGCGAATAAGTACAACGATCTTATTTCAGAGCTTGCGGGCACCGTTTCTGCTGAGGTTGAGATCGCCGAGGTTCTTGAGGTTCAAAAACCTGTTGAGTAGGAACGTTCTCTCAAATCAAACGTAAAACGCCGGTGCGCTGCATCGGCGTTTTTTATGAGAAATGTAGCCCAATAAGGCAATCTACCAGGTAATAAAAAAGGATCTGCGATTAACAGATCCTTTAAGTTTTAGCTGAGAGATAGTCAACAAAATGCTGATTATTTTGAATTACTCAGATTTTTCGTTTTTCATGGATGCATAGAACGTTGCATGTGAAAAAACGTCTTTAATGGTTTTTCCATTAATAAAAGGAAGTGCGAGAAATTCGTCTACCGTAGGAACTAATTCAGAACAATCTACAAAGTGGTTTTTTGAGTTTCTGATACTGGTGTCTTGAGCTCTCCATGCCTCAAAGTTGACATCAGTGAGGTAATAAACCTGGTGTCCGACTTGCATGTACACAGAGTGATTACTGTGCAGGTACTCTACCAGGTCTTCGTAAGAAATCTGGAGAACCTCAGAACTTTTCTTGCCCATGATGCAATCCTTTCCACGTCGCTTGCGCGCAAATTATGGACGCACTTTTATTGACTATACCGCCCTCCGAATACGCTTATTCAGACGAATTGAGAGGCATAGGCAAGCGGACGTTTTTTCTCGCTCAACGGCAATGAACGGATGGTTGCATTTTTAGTGCTACTATTTGAGAATTTCTTGCACCATTTCTTCTGCTGTATTGCAAAGCGTGGTAGCACCTGCAGCTAGAAGCGTTTCTTTATCTCTAAATCCCCAGGTAACACTTATGCAAGGCATGCCGCTGTTGTGTGCTGTTGCAACATCAACCTCGGAGTCTCCAATGTAGACAGCGTCTTGAGGGTCAACGCCAATTTGAGCGAGGGCGTAATGGACAGGCTCGGCATCAGGCTTTCTTTTAAGGTCATCTCGTTGACCCAGGGCAAAGTCAAATCTACCTGGGAAGAAATTGGTCATTAAATCGGCAATAGCAAAGTCTGGTTTGTTTGAAACAACGGCACACTTAACACCAGCTGTCCTGAGCGTATCAACCGCATCAAGGATGCCAGGGTAGGGTGCGGTATTGTCCAAGCTATGGTCAGCGTAGTGTTCCTTAAAGCATGCAAGTACACGCTGGTATGTTGCTTCATCAGTACCCTCTGGCACTGCGTCACGGATAAGTTTAGCAACGCCATTTCCAACCATCTGACGGACTTCATCAACGGTATAGGTAGGCATGTTGAACTGCTCAAGGGCGTAATTGGTTGCCCAAGCAAGATCAACAATGGTGTTCAGAAGTGTTCCGTCTAGATCAAATACAGCGGCTTTATAGGCCATGAAAGCTCCAAGTTCTTCTCGCCCTGTGGGAGGGCTCATGTGTGTCAACTTCAGTCTAGCGTAAAAGTGTGACGGTAAGTTATTTATTCCTCGTGAATCTCCACTAAGTTTAGATTGAGAGGATTCGACTAAACGTTGGAGAGTACAATGGTTTATCTATGAGCAAGAACGCGCCGTCTACGCGTTTTTGCCGTCTTGAAGGCGCTTTCCGATTTGGCACAGGGAAGCAAAGACGAAAGGATAAAAATGGATTGTTCCTCAGAAACCCCCCAGAATTATTCCGCTCACGCAGCTGTTGATTTGCACAGCATGCATACGCATACCTGCGGAGAGCTTCGCGCAGAGCATATCGGTCAGACCGTTACGCTCACTGGTTGGGTTTGGCGTCGTCGTGACTTTGGAGGCCTGATTTTTGTTGACCTTCGTGATCGCGAGGGTTTGACACAGATTCTATTTGACCCAGATGTTGATGCAGAAACATTTGCAACTGCAGAGACTATTCGTCCTGAGTGGCCTGTTTTGATTTCTGGTACGGTTCAGCATCGTTCTGAGGGTCAGACTAATGAGGCTCTTGCTACCGGTGAGGTAGAGGTACTTGCTTCCAAGATTGAGGTTCTTAACACCAGTGCAGTTCCACCATTCCAGATTGAGAATCACATTGATGTTAACGAGGACCTTCGCCTGAGATATCGCTACGTTGACCTGCGTCGTCCTCAGATGGCACAGAATCTTCGTATGCGTTCTGATTTTGCATTTGCGCTTCGTGAGGCTTTCCATAAGCGTGACTTTACCGAGGTAGAGACTCCGGCGCTGTTTAAATCTACTCCTGAGGGCGCTCGTGACTTCCTGGTTCCATCCAGAATGCAGGGCGGAAACTTCTACGCACTGCCACAGTCTCCACAGCTGCTGAAGCAGCTACTGATGATTGGCGGTATTGAGCGCTACTACCAGATTACTAAGTGCTTCCGTGACGAGGATCTTCGTGCAGATCGTCAGCCTGAGTTTACACAGGTTGATATGGAGATGGCATTTGTCCGTGAGGAAGATGTCATGGCCGAGCTTGAGGATATTCTGGGCGATGCATTTGCAAAGATGGGTATTGAGTTCCCAGCTCCACTGCGCAAGATTCAGTACTGGGACGCAATGGATACCTACGGCTCCGATAAGCCTGATACCCGCATTGGTATGGAGCTCCACGATGTCTCTGAGGTCTTCAAGCAGTCAAGCTTTAAGCTCTTTAGCTCTGCTGCTACAACAGAAGGCCAGTACGTCAAGGCAATCAACGTTAAGGGTGCAGGCACCTGGCCACGCTCTCAGGTAGATAAGCTTGCCGAGGTAGCCGCCGGCTTTGGTGCCAAGGGACTTGCGTGGGTTGCCTTCAAAGAGGACGGCTCCGTGGGAGGTCCTATTACCAAGTTCTTCTCGCCAGAAGAGCTTGAAGCACTGCGTGCAGAGATGTCTGCTGAGGCAGGGGACTTGATTCTCTTTGCTGTGGGCGGTCGCCTGGAGACAGATGAGATTCTTGGTGGTATGCGCCTGCATATGGCAAAGGTCTTGGATGTACCGCGAGAAGGTCATGATTTCCTTTGGGTTGTTAATTTCCCACTGTTCCACTGGGATGAGGAGACTCAGTCCTACGCTTCTGAGCATCAGCCCTTTACGCTTCCGTGTGAGGATGAGCTTGACCTTCTGGACACTGACCCTCTGGCTATGGGCTCGTATACGTACGACTTTGTTATGGATGGCTTTGAGGCTGGTGGCGGCGGAATGCGTATTCACAACGCTGAGCTGCAGCTTAAGATTCTGGAGAAACTCGGCTTTACTGAAGAGCGTGCAAAGGCTCAATTTGGCTTCTTGATGGAGGCTTTGACGTTTGGTGCACCTCCAATGGGCGGCTTTGCACTTGGTCTTGACCGCGTATGCATGTTGCTTGCAGGTGCTGATTCTATCCGTGATGTCATGGCGTTCCCAAAGACTACTTCTGGCTCTGATCTTATGTCTAGCGCTCCTTCACCTGTTTCTAATGAGCAGCTCAAGGAGGTTTCGCTTCAAACGCTTCCAAAAGAGGCATAAGCAAACCAAGCAAAGCAAGACAGTAAGGTACGTGGTGTTTTAACGATGAATGATGCTTCTGTAAAAGAAAAAGCTCCATCTGCTCGCGCTGAGTTAAAGGTAATCTTGGACCATTTTGGCGCGTATAAAAAGGACTTTGTTATGTCGGGACTCTGTGTGTTTGCAGAGTCCCTACTCGAATTAGTGATTCCTGTACTCATGGCCCAAATTGTTGACCAGGGTATTTTGCAAGGCAATCTTCAGACTGTTTTTGTAAACGGTGCCGTTATGGTTATCTTTGCTCTTCTCGCCATGTTTGCCGGCATTGGCTATGCTCGCTACTCGGCAAAAGCGGCTATGGGACTAGGCGCTCAACTCAGACAAGATGAGTATCGCCGTATGGAAGAGTTTGCTTTTGCAAATCTTGATAAATACGATTCATCCTCTCTGGTCACACGACTGACGTCAGACGTTACTATCATTCAGAACGCCTTTGCAATGGGTACGCGCCCGTTTATGCGTGGACCAATTATGCTGGTCATGGGCTTGGTTATGGCGTTTATTATGAGCCCAGAGCTGGCGGTAGTGTATTTTGCTGTACTGCCTTTCTTGGCCATTGCACTCTTCTTTATTGTGAAGCGCGTTGCCCCTTTGTACCGTGTTATGCAAGGCGCAATGGATAAGCTTAACGAGGCACTGCAGGAAGACTTTGCCGCAGTGCGTGCAATTAAGGCATATGTCCGAGAAGGATATGTCTCTGAGCGCTTTGAAAAAGTTAATACCCAGTATGCACAGACTGCTACAAAGACCTTTGGAACATCCGTCTTAAACCTGCCTATTTTCCAGGCTTCAATGTACGTCACTAATGTGGCTATTCTTTGGTTTGGTGGCCAGATGATTATGGCTGGCAGACTGGGTGTTGGTGAGCTTACGGGCTTCATGAGCTACGTGCTGCTTATCATGAACTCTCTTATGATGATTTCTGGCGTGTTCTTGCTTACTGCTCGAGCTATTACCAGTGTGCGTCGAATCGGAGAAATTCTTTCCGAGGAGCCCGCTATTGAGTCTCCAGAGCACGGTTTGACTGACGTTAAGAATGGCGCGGTCCGTTTTGAAAACGTATCTTTCAAGTACAGCCAGAGCGCTGAAGAGGATGTCCTTGAAGACATTAATCTCTCGTTTGCGCCAGGCTCTACCGTTGGTATTCTCGGCGGCACCGGCTCCGGAAAAACCACTCTTATCCAGCTGATTGCACGCTTGTACGATGCTACTGAAGGCACCGTATTTGTTGGCGAGAATGACGTCCGCTCCTACAATCTTGTTTCACTTCGTGACGCAGTATCTGTTGTCCTTCAGAAAAATGTGCTGTTCAGCGGTACCGTCCGCGACAACCTGCTCTGGGGAGATCCCAACGCTACTGACGAGGAACTGCTTCACGCATGTTCTATTGCATGCGTTGATGAGTTTCTTGACAGGATTGGCGGCTTGGACGGAGACCTTGGTCAGGGTGGCGTCAATGTTTCTGGTGGCCAGAAGCAGCGCCTTTGTATTGCGCGTGCGCTTTTGAAGAAGCCAAAAATCATCATTTTTGATGACTCTACCAGTGCAGTTGATACCGCAACTGACGCAAAGATTCGTGCAGGGCTTGCCGAACTTGCTGACATGACAAAAATCATCATTGCCCAGCGTGTGAACTCAGTTATGGACTCAGATCAGATTGTCGTTCTTGATAACGGTAGGGTTCATATGACTGGCACTCACACAGAACTTCTCGCCAAGAGCCCTATCTATAGAGAACTCTATGAGTCGCAGATTGGCGGTAGTCAATCGGACATTGATGCTGCTGGTAAGGAGGTGTCACATGGCTAATCGCACAGGAGGAGCACGTCCTCAAAACATCGGACATACCATTAGAGTGTTTGTCTCGTACTTAGGTCATGCTAAGAAGCGTCTTATGTTGGTGGCACTTCTTGTTTCTATAAGTGGTTTAGCAGCGCTTCTGGGCACCTACATGATTAAGCCTGTTGTTGCTGCAGTGGGCAGGGGAGACGTAAACGCATTTACCAACCTCATTGTATTTACAGCAGTTGTGTATGCAATTGGCGCGCTTACCAGTGTTGGTTACACGCAAATTATGGTTCGTGCTGCTCAGAGGATTGTTTTTGACATCAGACGAGACCTTTTTGAGCACATTGAATCGCTGCCGCTGAGGTTCTTTGACCGCCGTACCCGCGGCGATATCATGAGTTTCTTTACCAACGACGTGGATACCATCTCAGAAGCGCTTAATAACAGTTTTGCCAATCTTGTCTTGGCGTTTATCCAGATGGTTGGCACACTTGTGCTGCTGATTGTTCTTAACTGGCAGCTGACGCTTATCACTATCCTCTTTGACGTATTAATTGTGATATATGCGCGTTACGCAAGTAAGCGCTCGGCTAAGCATTATTCGGTGCAGCAGAAGAGTCTTGGTGTTCTTAACGGCTTTGCTGAAGAAACTATCTCTGGTCTCAAGGTGGTTAAAGTTTTTAATCACGAAGATGCCAACTTTGCTGACTTCCAAAAGGTCAATGAAGAGCTCAGACACTCTGGAACAAACGCTCAGGCGTATGCAGCAACTATGGTTCCTATCACGGTTTCATTGACGTATATCAATTACGCCGTGGTCACCGTGGTTGGCGCTCTGCTTGCCGTAAACGGACACGCAGACGTTGCAAGTCTTGCGTCCTACCTGGTCTTTGTTCGCCAGGCAGCCATGCCGTTTAACCAGTTCACCCAGCTTTCCAACTTCCTGCTCACTGCTCTTGCTGGTGCCGAGCGTATCTTTGCAGTTATGGAAATGGCTCCCGAGGTTGACGAGGGCAAGGTTGACCTGGTCCGCGTTAGTGGTTATGAGTCAGGAGAAGAGTCCTGGGCTTGGGTCACACCGTCTGGCGAGAAAACCCCTCTTGCCGGAGACGTTCGCTTTGATGACGTGACCTTTGGATACGACGATGATCAGACAGTTCTTGCAAACCTCACCCTGTTTGCAAAACCTGGCCAGAAGATTGCATTTGTCGGCTCAACTGGTGCTGGTAAAACAACCATTACTAACCTTATTAACCGCTTCTACGATGTTCGTAGCGGAACCATCACCTACGACGGCATTCCAATCAATGACATCAAGAAGTCTGCACTAAGGTCCTCCCTGGGCATTGTTTTGCAGGACACACATCTGTTCACGGGTACCATCGCAGATAATATTCGCTTTGGTAAGTTAGACGCCACTGATGACGAGGTTATTGCTGCAGCAAAAATCGCAAACGCGGATAAGTTTATCCGCCGTATGCCACGTGGCTACAACACCGTACTTACCTCAGACGGCGCTAACCTTTCCCAAGGTCAGAGGCAGCTTCTGGCAATTGCGCGTGCTGCTATTGCTGATCCTCCCGTGCTTATCTTGGACGAGGCAACTTCCAGTATTGATACGCGTACTGAGGCACTTATCGAGAAGGGCATGGATGCCCTAATGGCAGGCCGTACAGTTTTTGTAATTGCTCACAGGTTATCTACGGTTCGTAATTCTGACGCCATTATGGTTCTGGAACATGGTCGCATTATTGAGCGCGGTACTCACGATGAGCTTATTGCAAAGCATGGAGAGTATTACCAGCTGTATACAGGCTCGCGAGAGCTGGAGTAGGGGCATTTTATGTTTGAAGCGTTAGCTGTAGCTCTTGGTGGAGCTCTGGGTAGTTTAGGTCGCTGGCAGTTGGGAGTCCTCTTTAAACAGTGGATTCCTAACCTGCCAGTTGGTACGTTTGCTGCAAATGTTGTTGCAGGTTTGATTATTGGTTTTGTGACGGGACTTGATCTTGCAAGTCCACTTCAGCCACAGGTAAAGCTATTCTTAGCCGTGGGTCTTTGCGGAGGACTTTCGACCTTCTCGACCTTCTCAAATGAAACGTTGACCTTTATTCAAGCAGGTAATTGGGCTGCTGCAGGTGTGAACATTGCAGTCAATGTTATAACGTGCCTGGTTGCTGTCTTTATTGGATTGAAATTATCAGCTGTTGTGTCGTAGCGCAATAGTTCACTCGTCTAAATTAAAAGCTAGATATCCTTCTTTTGGATACCTAGCTTTTAATTTGCTTACTTTCAAATACCGCTGTTGCGTTTTTTATTTTGTCATCTTAGGCAGTACAAAGAGCACGATTCCCATGGTAACAAGAGGAATACAAGCTACGCACACAAGTACAAAGAGTGCATTCTGAGCTCCTGCAAGGGTGCTTGTAGCTAAGTCTGTAGCTCCAAGCTGAGAAGCCGCTACAACGCCAGAAATAACGCTGGTTCCCATAGCGCCAAAGAGCTGCTGCATTGTGTTAATAACAGCATTTCCATCTGCCTTGCGGTCTTCCGGTAAGTGTCCCAAGGCTACCGTAAAATTGTTTCCCATCTGAAGTGCCTGACCAATGGCAAAGATGGCAAAAATATACGTGATCATTTCTACGGTAAGTACGTGAACAAAGAGCAGCAAAAGGAGCATGCTGGTAAGGCAACAAAGAATGCCTGTAACAATAGGTTTTTTAGCTCCTAGCTTGTCTAAAATCTGGCCAGAAATTGGTGCCATAACTGCGCCAATAGCACATCCTGGAAGCATCTGAGCTCCCGCTGCAGTGGCACCTGCACCCAGTACTAGCTGGGAGAAGTTAGGCAAAAGATATGACTGACCAAGAATAATAAATTGCAGAGCAACAATAGCAAAGAGCGAGAGCACAAAGCCCTTCTCGCTAAATACCTCAAGGTTAATGATGGGGATCTTTGGAGATGCTTCAGATTGATCTTGGTGTTTAAAGGAGTTTTCGTGACGCACAAAGAGCGCAAGTGAACCAGCAAAAATCACAATTGCAAGCAAAACAGGAATGCTAAGCAGGCCAAACGCGCTGGACTCGTCAATTACAAAGATGAGCGCAATAAAACTTACGGTAAGCAGTAGCCAGCCAAAGACATCAAAAGAAATCACTTCAGTCTCATGGCTCTGTTGGATTGAACTAATTCCCAGTACAAATGCCACAATCAAGAAGGGGAGAAGACCGGCAAAGATCATTCGCCAGCCAAGATGCTCTGCAATCCAACCACCAGCTGAAGGTCCTACTGCAGGTGCAACGGCGGTAACTAGCATGCCGATGCCCATCATGACGCCCATGTTTTTAAGTGGAGCCTGTTCGGTGATGATGTTGAACATCAGTGGTAGCGCTAGACCGGTGCCAATTCCTTCTAAAATACGGCCAAGCAGCAATAACATAAACGTTGGAGCAGCAAATCCGCAGAGAATGCCACTGATATAGAAGATCATGGCTACGGTAAAGATACTTTTTGTCTTGAATCGTCTGTTTAAATACGACGACATAGGCATGATAATGGCAAGAATTAAAAGGTACGAGGTGGTCATCCATTGTACCGTTGAGGTGCCAATAGAGAATTCCTCCATCAACGTTGGAAACGTCACGTTCATGGCAGTTTCTACGACAACTCCCGAGAAGGACATAATTCCTGTTGCAATTACAGAAAGAACAAGTTTTGCGTTGAGTTCTCTTTTAAACATTTAATCCCTTCTTTTCTCGGCGGTACATCGTAACACTATTCAAAGTAGGTTTTAATACTGTGGGCATATTCGTTGAGTTTTGATATGTTTTTTATTGGAAAGATTATTTTTTTCTTTATATTTGAGTTAATTAGTGTTATAAATAGTAAAAAGAGGTGATGAAGATGTCTAGTTCTTTTATTGCCAGTAGAACATATCTACCATCTAAAAATGAAATTTCTAAGTTCTAATAATTTCTTTATTTTTAAATCAAATAGGGAGGTTATTATGAAGAAAGTATATACATTGTTGATAGCTCTTCTCGCCATCGTGTTGCTTGGGACATTTACTCCATTGCAGGCTTCAGCGGAGGACTTCCAGAGTAATCAGGTGCTACCCTCAGAGAATACTGACATTTCCTTTAATTTAGAAAATGGCCAGGGTCAAGAAAAACAAGTTGTGTTAGAAGACGGAACTATTGCGACAATTGGTATTGTTCCAGTTAATAACCATGCAAGTAGACTCGTGAATTATGAGTTAAACGGTGGCTCTGAAACATGGAAAGTGTATTGGTATATTGGAGTGTTAAATTCAGAGTATTGGCTTGATCTTAATAATTATCGAATTGTTCGAGCCTATGATTATAGGAGTACTGCAGTAGGGATTAGCATTTATAATCAATCCTTAGAATATGGAAGTACTTGGTCGACATATCGTTGTGATTTTAATGGAGTTTTTAGCGGGTCAAGAATTTTGCACGGCGATATTTCTGGACATGTATTAACTACCTCAATAGTGGGCTTTTAATTATTTAGGAGTATAAGTTTATGGGAGCACCAGAAATAATAATTCTTATTGTACTTTTTCTAATATTATCCGTTATGTTTTACTTTGGACGAAAGGTTTTTGTCTGGTTTTCTCGGTCTCTTAAGAAACTTGATGGCTTACAGGATTCTATTGATGATTTGAATAGAAAAATATAAGCAACGATTTGATTAATTTAAGTTAGAAGAACGGGGTGGTTTTAAACCACCCCGTTCTGCTTAGCAATATTGCGTGTTAGCAAGCTGTTTATTTAGCTTTACCCTGGTTTGCAACAGCGTTAATCTTTGCCTCGATGACAGCTGGATCACCAATATAGTGCTTGTCTACAATGTTCCAATCCTTGTCAAAGGTGTATGCGCAAGGAATGCCAGTTGGGATGTTGATCTCAAGAATCTCTTCTGGAGTGAGGTGCTCAAACTGCATAACAAGAGCGCGAAGGCTGTTGCCGTGTGCAGCAATAAGAACACGCTTACCTGCCTCAAGCTGTGGCTTAATCTCCTGTTCAAAGTAAGGCCATGCGCGTGCAATGGTGTCCTTCAGGCACTCAGTGTAAGGAAGATCCTCTGCTGGAACATCGCGGAACATTTCCTGAACGTGAGGATCGCGCTCGTCGCCTGGCTCAAGAGCTGGTGGCTGAACATCAAAGGAACGACGCCAAATTTTTACCTGCTCCTCGCCGTGCTCGGCAGCTGCATCAGCCTTGTTGAGGCCCTGAAGTGCACCATAGTGACGCTCGTTCAGACGCCAGGTCTTATGAACAGGAAGCCAGTTACGGTCAAGCTCATCAAGAACATGATTCAGAGTGTGAATAGCACGCTTGAGCAGAGAGGTGTAGCAAACATCAAAGTCATAGCCAGCCTCTTTGAGAGCACGGCCGCCAGCTGCTGCCTCCTCGTGACCAGTCTCGGTAAGGTCAACGTCAGTCCAACCAGTGAACAGGTTGAGCTTGTTCCACTCAGACTCACCGTGGCGAACAATAACAAGGTGCATGTACTGATCTTCAGCCATTAGGCTTCCTTTCTACGCGTCAAACTTTGTGTACCATACGTGGTAAACACCAAGTTTTTGGCAATACTTTACATACAGGTGCAAGACAAAACGCTTGCGAATAATATTCTACCGCACACCGAAAAATACGTGCGAATCAATGTCTAAAAGATTTTGCATATCGCGTGTGCCAACTTTGAACTGCCTTCCATTTCTTGGACACGAGAAATGGAAGGCAGTTCAAAACACACCTAAGTCGGATAATCTGTTAAAAAGACGTATACATGA
>CAURGZ010000023.1:0-19568 GCA_963524285.1 uncultured Atopobium sp. | reverse complement strand
ATGTACATCTTGCAAATGTCTCTTCAATCTTCTTTACTAGTACAGGCAGTTCTGATTTCAAGCTTGGTGGATTTAACCTTGATCCAGAAGAGGTTATTCTCCGTTCCACTGAGCCAAGTTTTTACGATTTTCGTGACATTTGGGGTGTCACCAAGGGGGATAAGTAATGATTGTTGCTATTGACGGCCCAGCAGGCTCCGGAAAGTCTACGGTTGCTCGCGCCCTTTCTGATCGCCTGGATTTGATTTTCCTTGATACGGGCGCAATGTATCGCTCGGTAACCGTAGAATGCCTGCGTCAAGGCATCGATATGACTGATACCGAGAAAATCATTCAGGTTGCACGCAGCATCAGTATCTCGTTTGGCAACTCCGCAAACGGTCAGACCGTTTACGCAAACGGCTCAAACGTTACGACAGAAATTCGTACTCCCGAGGTAGACAGAAACGTCAGCGCCGTTGCAGCCATCCCTGAGGTCCGTGAGGCTATGGTCACGCTTCAGCGTCGCGCTGGCGAGAATGGCGATGTAGTCGCGGAAGGTCGTGACATTGGCACCGTGGTATTCCCCGAAGCTGATGTAAAGGTTTTCTTGACCGCAGACCCTGCTGCTCGTGCTCACCGCCGAGCCGTTCAGCGTCAGGGTGGAGACGCAGCCACCGGAAACGATGCCCAGGTAGACGCTAAGAGTGAGGAGAAGATCCTCGAAGACATCAAGGCTCGCGATAAGGCTGATTCTGAGCGTAAGGCAGCACCACTTCGTGCTGCAGAAGATGCCCACCACATTGACTCTTCTGCGCTTTCTGTTGAAGAGGTTATTGCAGCTATTATTGCCCTGCATCCTGGGCTCGGCAAAAGAGATATCCGCAATCACAGGGCTTCTCACCAGGGAAATGGATCAGAGAGCAGCTCTTCTGACGACGGGAAGTCTCACACGGAAGAGCCTAAACGCTCCGAGAAAAAGTCTTCTATAGCAGTGGCATCTAAACGTTTGCGTCCTTTTGGCGGAAACTCATTTGACGATTATTACGATACCGCGCTTGCTGATTTTCCAGCTCCAGCCAAGTTCTTTAAATGGCTGGCAGTCAGTGTGCTTGGACTGATCACAAAAATTTGGTTTAGATGGCGCTGGGACAATGACCAGCTCTTTGTTGGCGATAAGACCCCTCGCGTTCTTATCATGAACCATCCAACGTTTTTGGACCCCATTGTTACTGTTGTTCACCTCCTTGTTCACGGTATCCCCGTGAGAACCATCTACAAGAGTGAGTTCAACAAATTCAAACCGCTTCAGTGGGCGCTTTCTAGACTGGGCGGTATCCCAGTAGATCGCGGAACTGCCGATATGAAGGCAATTCGTCGCGCAACCACGGCTCTTTCTAGAGGAGAAATGCTTCTCATTTATCCTGAGGGTACCAGAGTCAGAAGCAATACTGAACGTGGAGAAACCCACGGCGGTTTTGCTCTTATCGCACAGCTTGCCAAGGTAGATGTTCAGCCACTAGCTATTATTGGTGCGCTTGATATTAAGAAAAAAGGTTCTCCTCTGGTTAAGCCTGTAAAGGTGTATCTTCGCGCTGGTCAGAAGGTTTCTTTTAGTGATCTGACTTCTACGAAGCGTAAAGATCAGGCAAAAGAGATGGAAGAAGTGGCCATGGAGAGGGTATACGAGCTAAGAGATGCAATGCTCAAAGAGCATCCCGGAAGGAATTAGTTCGTGCCTACTATCAAAATTGCTGACGAAGCAGGTGCTTGTTACGGCGTAGAAAGAGCTCTTCAAATGGTCCAGCAGGCCGTCAAAGATGCTCATGCGCCCGTGCGTACGCTTGGTCCGCTTATCCATAACCCTCGCGTTGTTACGTCCCTTAAAGACCAGGGCGTAGAGGTTGTTGATTCTGCCTCTGCGGCTAAAGGAAGTGCGCTATTGTTGCGCACCCATGGCGTAACTCCCCAAGAGGAGCAGATTGCCAAGGACGGCTGTGTTGACGTACTTGACGCAACCTGTCCGTTTGTAAAGAAAGCTCACGGAGCTGCAGAACTTCTCGCCAAACAGGGCTATGCCGTGTACGTGGTGGGAGAGTCCGGACACCCTGAAGTTGAGGCAACACTTGCTCACGTACCAGGTTCTTTGGCTATTGACACCGTGGAAGAAGTTGCTGCTCAGGCGGACGCCATGAGAGCTGCAAAGAAGGTTGGCCTGGTAGTTCAGACCACCATGAGCGCCGCTAAGCTCTCTGAAGTAGTTAACGCGGTACTTCCGCTTGTTGACGAGCTTCGCGTCATGAATACCATCTGCGAGGCCACTGCGGGCCATCAAGACTCGTGCATGAGGCTTGCAAAAGAGTCTGATGTCATGATTATTATTGGCGGCAGGATTTCTGCTAATACTACTCGCTTAGCAGAGATTTCAAAGCTCTATTGTCCCGCAACTTATCACATTGAAGGCGCAGATGAGCTACAAGCTTCTTGGTTTGAGGGAGCAGAGCATATTGGTATTACCGCCGGCGCTTCTACGCCGGAAGCTCATATCAATGCAGTTAAATCAGCTATTGAACAAATCGTAGGCGCCTAATATGGAACAGCGCGCAGACTACGGAAATACAAAATCTGGTGGACTTGGCGCACTGATTGAGTCCGTTGAAGAGGGTAGTCCTGCGTGGAAGGCTGGCCTTGAGCCCGGCATGATTATCGAGAAGGTCAATGGCGTAGTGCCAAAAGACCTGATTGATTGGCGTTGGGAGGCCGACGGCTCTCTCTGTGAGCTTGAAGTTTCTGTTCCTGGTGATGACGCACTTTATGAGTGCGTGCTTGAACGTGAGTCCGGAGAAGACTGGGGCGTTGACTTTGTTGATGTGCTCTTTGATGGCATCAAGACCTGCGTAAACGCGTGCCAATTCTGCTTTATGGCTATGCTGCCAGAAGACATGCGCCCTTCTCTTTCCATTAGAGACGACGATTACCGCCTGAGCTTTTTGCAAGGTAATTTTGTTACGCTCACTAACCTCACCGATGAGGACGTTGAGCGCATTATTTCCCATAAGCTTGAGCCTATGAATGTCTCGCTCCATGCAATCTCACCTGACGTTCGTCGGAATCTTATTGGTGCTCGTGCTGCTAGGGGCATTGAAGTTCTTGAGAAACTCATGGACGCTGGTATTGAGATCCACGGCCAGATTGTTTTGTGCCCTAATATCAATGACGGTGAAGAGCTTGATAAAACGCTTGACTGGGTAGAGGCTCACCAGCAGATTACCTCTTTGGCCATTGTTCCCCTTGGCTATACCAAAGACTCCAAACGCTTTACGCATTCGTATTCTGATGATGTGGAGCTGTCCCGCTCTGTAGTCAAAATAGTTGAGCCCTACCAGGAGCGTGCACGAGCTTCTTTGGGCATTACGCGTTTTCAGCTCTCTGATGAGTTTTATGTAGATGCTCAACTACCTATTCCGCCAGCGTACACCTACGACGGCTATCCGCAGTTCTACGATGGCATTGGCATGCTCAGAAGCTTCCTGGATGAAGCTGAAGAGGTGTGTCATGCTATGCGTACCGCTCTTGATGAGGCAGATACCTATCTTTCTGCGCGCTCTCGCAAGATTTTACTGATTGTAGGCGAAGCTGCTCAGCAAACCATTCAGACCTTCTGTGATGACTGGTCGGCTGATGGCAACGTTTCTACTTTTGCCGTGCGCAACGATTTCTTTGGTGGAGACGTTAATGTCACAGGACTTATCTGCGCCGTTGATCTTCTCGCCCAGGTGCCTGAAGACCTCACAGATGTTCTGGTGGTGCTCCCTGAGGTCATGTTTAACTTTGATAAAGTCACGCTTGACGGCATGTCACTGGCAGATTTAACTGCGCAGCTAGAGGCTCGTGGAGCAAAAGTAATCATGTCAATTCCTGGTCCCACAAACATTGCCAAGTCGTGCATTAAAGCGCTCAAAGAGTGGGATTAGCCACGTATTGCTGGTATTATTAAACCAACTGAATGAAAGGTGAGACATGGCTAAGCCCATTGTTGCTATTGTTGGACGCCCAAATGTTGGCAAGTCCACGCTGGTAAATAGAATTGCCGAGAAACGCGATGCAATCGTGCACGAGTCAAGGGGAGTAACCCGAGACCGCTCATATCACGATGCTGACTGGAATGGTCGTGAGTTTAAGCTCATTGATACCGGCGGCATTGAGTCTATCAAGTCGCAGGATCGTTTTGCTCCACACATTCGAGAGCAGGCGCTTCTTGCGTGTGAAGAGGCTGACGTTATTGTCTTTGTTGTAGACGGCTCTACCGGTGTTACCGATGAAGACGAAGAGGTTGCACGCATTGTCCGCAAGAGCGACAAGCCCGTGTTCTTGGTTGTAAACAAAAAAGATAACCCTGCTACAGAGCAGGATGGTCTTTGGGACTTCTATGCACTTGGTTGTGGAGAGCCTCTGCCTCTGTCTGCCTCTCATGGTCACGGTACTGGTGACTTACTGGATGACATTGTCAACGCATTTCCAGAGGTAGATGAAGAGCCAGAAGATGACGGCATTCTGAACTTGGCTATTATCGGCCGTCCTAATGTGGGCAAGTCCTCACTTGCAAACCGCTTGGCTAACAAGAAACGCTCTATTGTTTCTGATGTTGCTGGTACTACGCGTGACGCTATTGACACCATGATTGAATGGAAGGGAACTCCCATTCGTCTTGTTGATACCGCAGGTATTCGTAAGAAAAGCCAGGTACACGAAGACGTTGAGTACTACAGTCTGGTCAGAGGCCTGCAGGCAATGGACCGCGCAGACGTTTGTCTTCTTGTTGTTGACGCCTCTGTTGGCGTAACCGAGCAGGACCAGAAACTTGCAAACATGGCCGTAGAGCGTGGATGCGCGCTGGTGCTCCTGCTTAACAAGTGGGATCTTATTGATTCTGAGGCAAAGCGCGATGAGGCAGCAGCTTCTGTAGCAAAGCGCCTGGCCTTTGCACCTTGGATTGCTTCCATTAACGTTTCTGCGCTTACTGGTCGTGCTATTGATAAGGTACTTGCCGCTGCTCTTTCGGCTGCAGAATCCCGCGCACTTCAGCTCAAGACTTCCGAGCTCAACGAGCTTCTCGCCCAGATTAGAGAAGGCGGACACACGGTGTCTGACCGCGGTCGCCGTCTCAAGATTCAGTACGCCACACAGACAGGTTCCAAACCGCCTGTTATCTCGTTCTGGTGCAACGCCCCAGATCTTGTTGATGACAACTACGAGCGCTTTATTGAGAACAGACTTCGCGAGAAGTTCCCTCTGGTTGGCACACCTATTCGTTTGAAGTTCCGTAAGAAGGTCGAATCTAACTAATGTCTGGAATTGTTGTTGCTCTGATTTTTGGACTTATTGCGTTTGGCCTTGGTGGCATTCCATTTGGCCTGATTATTGCAAGCGTTATAGCTCATGAAGACATTCGCAAGCTTGGATCAGGAAACATTGGCACCACCAATGTTGCAAGAAATGCTGGTAAAGCCGCAGGTATTCTTACGCTTCTTTGCGATGCAGGTAAGGGCATTGTCAGCGTCATGCTGGTTCGTTGGTTCTTGGGAGCCCAGGGATTTACTCCTCTGGTCTCGGGAAATGATCACGCAGAGGCTGAGCTCATCATTTCTTTTGTGTACGCCTGCTGCGTTCTTGGTCATATTTTCTCGCCTTGGCTTCATTTCCATGGCGGTAAGGGAATTGCTGTTGGATTTGGCGGTGGCCTTGCAGTAAATCCGCTTGCAGCGCTCGTAGCTCTTGCGGTGTTTATTACTCTTGCCGTACCAACTAAGTACGTATCGCTTGGCTCCATTGGTGCAGCTGTTGCCATTCCACTATTCTGCCTGCTATTTGGCATGGATCCCGTGGCAACCATTCCTGTATTTGTTGTAGCAGCGGCAGTTATTTGGGCACATCGCGAGAATATCAATCGTCTTAATGCTGGTAGTGAGTCTAAATTCTCTTTCGGCGAAAAGAAAAAGGATAACTAATCATGAAAAAAGTTGCTGTTATTGGTTCGGGATCGTGGGGTACCGCACTTTCAACACTACTTGCTTCAACATCTGACGAGGTAATTATTTGGTCTAGAGAGGCCGATGTTACCGAGTCCATCAATAAAGAGCACGTCAACTGCAGACATCTTTCTGATTCTGAGCTTCCACACAATATTGTGTCTACCACTAGTGAGGTTGAGGCTCTCACCGGTGTAGATGCTGTTGTTATGGCGGCTCCTTCTGCGTTTTTGCGCTCTGTTTGTGCTGCTTGCGCACCATATCTTGATCCAGAGGTTGATGTTTTGATCCTCTCCAAGGGTATGGAAGCAGGCTCTCACAAACTTATGCACGAAGTTGCTGCTGACGAGCTGGGAAACCCTGCAAGAATCGCCGTACTTTCCGGTCCAAACCACGCAGAAGAGGTCATTAAACAGGGAATCTCTGCAGCAGTTGTAGCATCTGAAGACGCCGAGGTTGCTAAGCGTTTCCAGACGTTGCTTTCTCGACCTTACTTCAGAACCTACGTTAGCTCTGATGTACGCGGTGTTGAGGCTTGTGCTGCAGCTAAAAACGTTGTTGCTATTGCTTGCGGTATTGCTGTTGGCTTGGGAAATGGCGATAACGCTCTTGCAGCCCTAATGACCCGCGGTCTTGCAGAGCTTGGCCGCGTAGTATGCGCTATCGGCGGAGACCCGCTCACCTGTATGGGTCTTGCAGGAATGGGAGATCTGGTAGCAACCTGTACCTCCGAACATTCTAGAAATAGAACGTTTGGAGAAGCCTTGGTCAAGGGCAAGACGCTCCAGTCTTATCAGGAAGAGACCGGTATGGTTGTTGAGGGTGCTCAAGCCGTCATTGGTCTTTATGAGCTTGGTCAACAGATGGACGTTGAGATGCCTATCACTTCAGCTGTTCACGCTGTACTTTACGAAGGCGCTACGCCAGAAGACATTACTTCTCGCCTTACAAACCGCCTTCCTAATGAAGAATTTTATGGAATGACTCGATAGGAGAGTTTAATGAATAACGTCCTGGTAGCACCATCTGTTCTGTCCGCAGATTTTTCCAAGCTTAAGAGCGAGCTTGATTCAATTGCAAATGCTGACTACATCCATTACGACGTGATGGATGGCCACTTTGTTCCTAATATCTCATTTGGTCCAGATATTTTCTCGTATTGCAAAAAGTCTTCTGAGCTGCCCATTGATGTCCATCTGATGGTCACCAACCCAGCAGAGATTGCACCTTTGTTCCTAGACCGTGGCGCTGACGTTGTCACTTTCCACTACGAGGCCGAGGTCCATGCTCATCGTCTTGTTCACCTTATCAAGGATTCCGGTGCTAAAGCTGGTATTTCTCTTTGCCCAGGCACTCCTGTAAGCGTTCTTGAGGATCTTATCGAAGACCTTGACCTGGTGCTTATCATGACGGTTAACCCTGGTTTTGGTGGACAGAAGTTTATTCCTCACTCACTTGAGAAGCTCAAGGCACTCAAAGAGCTCTGCCGCAAGCACAACGTTAACCCTCTGATTGAGGTTGATGGTGGTATCAGTGCAGCTAACGCGGCTGAGGTTGTAGCTGCCGGCGCAGACATGCTTGTTGCAGGCAGCGCTGTATTTGGCCAGGAAGACCGCGGTGCAACCATCGAGGCTATCCGCAATGCTGGCGAGTCCGCTCTTACCGTTCAAGGCTAAACTGCACCCTCAAGCATTAGTTACGTCAGACCACCAAGATTGAATTAACAGAAACACGTTATGGATTACGTTTACCTAGACTATGCAGCTTCAGCACCAATGCGCCAAGAGGCGCTTGATGCCGAGAAAACCTATGAAGCTTCACCCATTGCAGGGGCGAACCCAAACTCTTTGCACTCGCTTGGTCGTCAAGCAGCGCGAGAGCTTGATGGTGCTCGTGGTGTTATTGCACGTGCGGTAGGCGGCAAATTTAGAGCTCCTGACGTGGTTTTTTGCTCCGGTGGAACTGAAGGCAATAACCTCTCAGTTCTTGGTATGGCAGAAGGTATTCGTAACAAGGATCACAAGCGCAACACGGTGGTTTTCACGGCAATTGAACATGATTCTGTTTTGGATCTTGCGCCTGTTCTTCGCGAGAAGGGCTTTGAGGTTAGAATTGCTCAGCCTAACCGTCAGGGAAAGATTGAGACTTCTACACTTGAAGGACTTCTGGACCAGTCGGTAGCTCTTGTTTCTGTGATGTATGCCAACAATGAGACTGGTGTTATTCAACCAGTTGTAGACCTTGCACACGCTGCTCATAAGGTGGGAGCTCTTTTCCACACTGACGCCGTTCAGGCGTTTGGTCGTATCCCTCTTGAAGTAGAAGACGTAGATGCTCTGACTGTTGCTGCCCATAAAATTGGTGGACCTCTGGGTATTGCCGCAGTGCTTATGCGTTCCAAGGTTCCCTTTAAGGCTCAAAGTTACGGCGGGGGACAAGAGTCTGGCAGGCGTCATGGAACACAGGACGTTCGTGGTGCCCTCGCGTTTGCCGCAGCTGCCAAGTGGTGTCAGGATAACCTTACACAAACGCAAGAGAGCGTTTCTGCGCGCGCTAATAAGGTGTACGAGACTCTTTGTGCTTCTCCCAAGATTAAGCCAACTACAGAGGCTTATGCGGGCAAAGATCACATGCCTGGCACGGTAAGTATTATGGTTCCTTCTATGGATTCCGAGACGCTTATCTTAATGCTTGACCAGGCAGGTTATGAGGTCTCAGCTGGGTCTGCTTGTTCTTCAGGCTCCCTTGATGCAAGTCATGTTCTCACCGCCATGGGAATTTCCAGAAACGAGGCTCTGGGAAGCTTACGCATTACCTTTGACGAGCGCGTTTCTGAAACAGACCTTGATGCCTTTTGTGCAACCTTGCTGCAGATTGTTGGATAAATTTTTCACATACTAATCTCTACATTAGTTATGTTCTGCATCTGATACATCCTTATTTACGGTAGACTAGATGAGTAACCGTATATGAGGAGGCCCTATGAGTGAGTCTGTTAATCTGATGCAGCTCCAGGATATTGATTTGAAGCTGCTAAAACTCGCATCTAACTTGGCCTCAATGCCCCAGGTTCAAAAGATTAAAAACGCCCAACTTGCAGAGAAGAAGATTGCTTCCCAGCTCAAGCAAGTGCTTGGTGTTAAAAAAGACGTAGAAATTGATATTTCTGACCTCAATGAGCAGCGCGCCCATTATGTCCTTAAGACAGATGAGGTTTCTGCTGCTGTAGAAACTGCAACTAATCATCGCGCTCTTAGAGACTTTGACCAGCAGCTTTCTTCTTTGGCAAAGAATATCGAGAAGTGCGATTTTAAACTTGCAGCAAAAACAGAAGAGCTTGAGAAGTGCAAGAAGGCTTATCAGACAGCTCAAGACTTGCAGGTAAAGCTTATGAAAGAGCGCGAGAGCCTTTCTCAGTCCCTTGAGATTGATTCTGCGGCTCTTCGCGCAGAGATTGTTGAGCTCTCTAAATCTCGAGAAGAGCTTGCAGCTCAGATTTCTTCTGACACGCTTGAGCGCTATGAAGCTGCACGTAAACGTTTTAAGGGCCTGGCCGTTGAGCACCTTGTTGGTAATGTTCCAAGCGTCTGTCGCGTTAAACTGCAACCAAGTTCATTCCACGATCTTCAGCATAGTTCTGAGATTGCTGAGTGCCCTTATTGCCACAGGATGCTTATTACATCTACAGCGTTTAAAGAATAAAGGAATATATCGCTATGTTGGATAAAACCGCTCAGTCCTCTGTATGCCTTGTGGTGTGCGGAGGAATTGCTGCATATAAAGCCTGCGAAGTACTCAGAGGCCTTCAGAAAGCTGACTGCGACGTTCGTGTTGTTATGACAGAAGATGCAACTCAGTTTGTTGGAAAGACTACCTTTGAGGCTCTTACGCATCATGAAGTGGTGCTTTCGCTCTACAACAATGTGGAGTCTCCCGTTGCCCACGTTGATCTTGCTGACTGGGCAGATTGCATGGTAGTTGTACCAGCTACCGCCAATATCATGGCTAAGATGGCTCATGGTATTGCTGATAACGCTGCAAGTGCAACGCTTCTAGCAGCTCACACGCCAGTTCTTGTGGCTCCTGCCATGAATACGCATATGTGGAAAAATCCAGCCACTCAGGCAAATGTCGCACTGCTCCGTCAGCGTGGTATCCAGATGGTCATGCCTGGGTCAGGTCATCTTGCCTGCGGCTATACCGGTGATGGCAAGCTTGCTCCTGTTCAGCAGATTGTAGACGCTGCACTGAAGGTTCTTTCTGGTAATGACGTGGCGTCATCCAAGCAAGATCTTGCAGGTAAAAAGCTTCTTATTACCGCAGGACCAACTCACGAGAAGATCGATCCAGTTCGCTTTATTGCCAACTGTTCTACAGGAAAACTTGGCTATACCGTGGCTAAAGTTGCAGCTAGTCGTGGAGCAGATGTCACCCTTATCTCTGGACCCACATATCTTGAGGCTCCTCAAGGAGTCAACGTGCAAAGAGTAGTGTCTGCTGAAGACATGTATAAGGCATGTGTAGACATCTTTGACAGCGTTGATGCCGCTATTTTGACGGCAGCTGTTGCCGACTACACCCCAGCTCACCCCGCAGATCATAAGCTCAAGAAATCATTAGAGTATCTTGAGTCTATTGACCTTAAAGAAACCACCGATATTCTCGCCAGCCTGTCAAAGACCAAAAAAGACCAGTTTGTCGTAGGTTTTGCGGCAGAGACAAATAATGTCTTGGAGCATGCTCAGGCTAAACTTGAGCGTAAAGGTTGCTCCATGATTGTGGCAAATGATGTTTCTAGACCAGATTCAACCTTTGGTTCAGATACAGACCGTGTGGCTTTTGTAACTCCTCAAGGTGTAGAACAGCTTGAGACTTTGCCACTTGCTGACGTAGCTTCAGAGCTTTTGGACCGTGTGGCCAAAATGCTTGAGGAGCGTGCATAGCGTGCGACCAGAAGAACTTTTTATTGGATGTCATCTCTCGGCAGCTAAGGGCTGGGAGGCAATGGGTAAGGATGCTCTTTCTATTGGTGCAACTACCTTTGCTTTCTTTACTAGAAACCCTCGTGGTGGCAACGCTAAGGCTCTAGATGAGGCTGATGTTGCAAGGCTTAGGGAGCTTCTTGAGACTCATCACTTTGGGCCTCTGGTTGCGCATGCTCCTTACACCATGAACCTGTGCTCGGCTAAAGAGGAGACCAGGGATTTTGCTCGTCGAGCACTCACAGAAGATCTTGAGCGTATGGAATATCTGCCTGGTAATTATTACAACTTTCATCCCGGTAGCCATGTGGGTCAAGGGTCTGACGTGGCAATAGAGCAGATTTCTGAAGCGCTTAATGACTGCCTTTTTGAGGGCCAGCACACTACGGTTCTTCTTGAAACTATGGCGGGCAAGGGTACAGAAGTTGGTAAAACGTTTGAGGAGATTGCTGCGATTCTAGATAAGGTAAACCACCCTGAGCTTATGGGCGTATGTCTTGATACCTGCCATGTGCATGACGGCGGGTATGAAATTGTAGAAAATTTTGATGCTGTTCTAGATACGTTTGACCAGATAGTTGGCTTGAAAAAGCTTAAGGCTTTACATCTTAATGACTCCAAGAATCCTCTTGGAGCTCATAAAGATAGACATGAGCAGATTGGCAAAGGCTTCATTGGATTAGAAACGTTCCGCGCTGTGATGACTAATCCGCGCGTCAACACGCTTCCTATGATTTTGGAGACTCCTCATTCTGAGCTTTCTGGTTGGGGAGAAGAAATTGCGTTACTTCGTTCTTTTTTAGGTGATAGCTAGTGGGAATTCTAGTAGGTTGCGAACAAATTTCTATGGAATGGCCTGGTAAGAAGGTTCTTACCAACCAGACTATTGGCGTTAATGAGGGTGACCGTATTGGTGTTGTGGGCAAAAACGGCGATGGAAAATCAACCCTCTTAGATCTTATCGCCAAAAGAATTGAGCCTGATTCTGGCAACGTAATTTGGAGAAGTGGCATCCAAGTAGGCTATATGGGCCAAAGTGATTCACTTTCTGATACGCAGACGGTTTGCAGTGCTGTTGTGGGAGACACGCCAGAGTACGAGTGGGCATCTGACGCTCGCATCCGTAAGATTATTGATGAGCTCATTGGAGACTTGGACTGGAATGGCCTGGTAGGAGAGCTTTCTGGAGGTCAGCGTAGACGCTGCGATTTGGCTCGACTGCTTGTGGGTACTTGGGACTTAATGCTTATTGACGAGCCAACCAACCACCTTGATCTCCACGCTATTCAGTGGCTTGCAAATCACCTTAAAAGCCGCTGGTCAGAGGGAAATGGCGCCCTCATTCTGGTCACACATGACCGTTGGTTCTTGGATGAGGTCTGTGACCACATGTGGGAAGTCCACGATGGCGTTATTGACCCATTTGACGGCGGCTATTCTGCCTACATTCAAGCTCGAGTTGAACGTGATAGACAGGCAGCGGTGATGGAAGAGCGCCGTCAGAATACGCTTAGAAAAGAGCTTAACTGGCTTGCTCATGGTGCAAAGGCACGCACGTCAAAGTCTAAGTTTAGGATTGATGCTGCCATGGAGCTTCTAGCCGAAGATCCACCACTCAGAAACTCGCTTGAGCTCAAACGTATGGCAGTCTCTAGGTTAGGCAAGCAAGTTATTGAGATGCATGACGTCTCGTTTGCCTATAAGAATGTCGCAACGGATGTTGATGCAGATCAAAGCACGCAGACAGGAGCAGCTAAACCTCAGACAGAGGTCATCAAGAACGTCGAGTGGCTCATTGGCCCTGGCGACCGCTATGGCATCTTGGGCGAGAATGGCGCTGGTAAGTCTACGCTTCTTGAGTTGATGACACAGCAACTACAGCCAACGTCTGGTCTCGTGAAGGTAGGAAAGTCCGTCAAATTTGGTTGGCTTTCTCAGCAGATTGACACCTTTACTACAAAAGAGACGTGGACTGTTCTTGAACTGCTTGGCCAGTACAAGACAAGTTACCTGGTAAACGGCAAGATGCAGAGCCCTACGCAGCTGCTTGAAAGCTTGGGCTTTGATCGTCGAGAGTTTACCAATCGCTTGCAAGACCTCTCTGGAGGCCAGCGCAGGCGTCTGGCGCTTCTGTGCGTTCTTCTGGAAGAGCCAAACGTGCTGGTACTGGACGAGCCTGGCAACGATCTGGACACGGATATGCTGGCTGTCCTGGAAGACCTACTGGACTCGTGGCCTGGTACGCTTTTGGTTGTCAGCCATGATCGCTTCTTGATTGAGCGCGTTACCGACGACCAATATGCCCTCATAGACGGCCACATTCGCCACGTCCCTGGCGGCGTTGACGAGTACCTCAAGCTTGTTGACGCTGCAAAGCAGACGGCGAGAAGAGCAGGGGAGTTGTCGGGCACACGCGGAAGCTTAGGTACAGATGAGCCGCAAGTAGACGGATCTTCTCGCCAGGAGGGTGTGGTGCTTAGTAACGCTGAGCGCCGCGAGATGAAGAAGCGCTTTGATTCGATTGAGCGCCGCATGGGCAAAGCTCAGGATCTACCTGGACAGATTAGGGAGCAGATGAGTTCCGCTGATGCTACTGACGCGCAGCGTTTGATGGAGTTGCAGCAGCAGCTTGATGACGCAGAAGCGGCGCTGATGGAGCTGGAAGACGAGTGGTTAACGCTAGCAGAGAAACTTGGTGAAGCGTAAATGGGAGAGTTGCTCTCTAGATTTGTATGGCCAAAGTATGGTCGCAAGAGTTTTGTTGCCTTGCTTTGTAAGGGTGTTGAGGTCATCGGTGACCTTCTTACACCTTTGATTATTGCGCGCATGATTGACCTGGGAATTCATGGGACAAACATGTATGACATTATTCGCTACGGTATTTTGCTGGTAGTAATCGCAATTGTGGGCTTTAGTTTTACGCTTGTCTGTCAGAAAATTGCTTCTATTGTTTCTCAGCGCACGGGAACTGACCTGCGCAATGAGCTGTTTAAGAAGATTCAAGAGCTCTCAAGTGCCGATATTTCAGCTCTTGGAACAGACACCCTGGTAACCCGCCTTATTAACGATGTCAATCAAGTTCAAGTAGCCGTTGCTCTGGGCATTCGTCAGCTGGTTAGATGGCCAATTTTGGCGGCTGGATCTATTATTGCCACCCTTATGCTTGATGCGCAGCTTGGTATGGTCTTTTTACTGGCAACAGTGTTGGTAGCCGCTATTTTCTTTTTTGTTGCACGTAAATCTACCGCACTCTTTACTGAGCTGCAGAAGCGCCTTGATACCGTTTCTTTATATATGCGACAAATGCTTTCTGGTATTCGTGTTATCAGAGCATTTAGGCACGAGGCAGAAGAGAAGGAACAATTCTCTGAAGCAGTACTTGCTCAGACAGAAACGGCTACTGATGCTGCAAATTATTCGGCTCTACTGAACCCAGCAACCTTCCTTGTTATGTATCTGGGAATTGCCGTAACGCTTTGGCTAGCAGCACCCCAGATTACTGCTGGCACGCTCTCTCAAGGTACCGTGGTGGCACTTGTCAGCTATATGACTAGTGCACTTCTGGCTATTGGCTATGTTGCTAACCTGGTTATTATCATTACACGCGGGACTGCGTCTGCTACTCGCGTGATGGAAGTCCTGAACACCAAACCTGCTCTTACCGATAGCGGTAACAAACGCTTTGACCTCACTGAGTCCGACTTTACTGGCACCGCCGTGGCATTCAAAGACGCCTCACTTGTCTACAACGGCGGAGGAGACCCAGCTCTTTCTGGTATCAATCTTTCGCTTCAGGCTGGCCAGACGCTGGGTATCATCGGCGGTACAGGTTCTGGTAAGTCCAGCTTTGCCGCCCTCATCCCGCGTCTTTTTGATACGGAAACCGGTTCTGTAAGCGTCTTTGGTCAAGACGTTAAAACCTACACATTTGAGCAGCTGCGTTCCCTTATTGGCTACGTTCCGCAGCACACTTCGCTGGTCAGCGGTACTATCCGTACTAACCTCTGCTGGAAGAATCCAGACGCTACCGATGAGGAACTCTGGGCAGCTCTTGAGGTTGCTCAAGCAGCAGACTTTGTGCGCGAGAAACCCGATCAGCTTGATAGCATTGTCGAGCGTGGCGGCAAGAACTTCTCGGGAGGCCAGCGTCAGCGCTTGACCATCGCCCGTGCGCTGGTGGGAAGCCCGCGTATTGTCATCTTAGACGACGCTGCTTCCGCACTTGATTTTGCTACGGACGCTCACCTCCGTGCGGCGCTTCGTAAGCTCAGTGCCACCACTACAAGCATCATTATTTCGCAGCGCGTAGCAGCGGTAATGCAAGCAGACAAGATTCTTGTTCTTGACCACGGAAAACAAGTGGGGCTGGGAACACACAAAGAACTTCTCGCCAGATGCCCGCTCTATAAAGAGATCTGTCTCTCACAGCTTCGTCCTGAGGAGGTGGAGTAATGTCCGATATGTATTCTGGTGGAAGCACCTCCGCAATCGCCTCAAGCGCACCTGAGCATGGCAAGGGTGGCTCGGCAGACACAATCTCCATGTCTGCGGCAGAAGTTACACGCCGACTAGCTGCATGGATTTCTCCTCACGGAGGTTTTCTGGTTCTTGCGGCAGCCTCTTCAATTGCAACCGTGCTTTTGCAGCTCTGGGTACCCATCATTGTAGGTGCCGCTATCGACCAGCTCATTAGACTAGTGCAGGGTGGCGAGGCGGCACTTCTGCCAACACTCGCTCAGCTCTCGGTGGTAGTTTTGCTTGCAAGTGCGACGCAGTGGCTTGCTTCTTGGTCTACCAATAAGCTCACCTACCTGGTAACCCGTGACCTCAGAGAAGCGGCGCATACCAAGGTGTCAAACCTACCTCTCTCGTACATTGACACGCATTCCCAAGGAGATTTGCTCTCTAGGGTAGTAAACGACGTTGATCAGCTAGGAGATGGCCTCCAGCAGGGTCTCACGCAGTTCCTTACGGGCGTGGTTACCATTATTGGAACCTTGTGCTTCATGTTCTATATGTCGGTTCCTATGGGCCTTGTAGTTGCTCTGGCTACGCCTCTCTCAATTATTGTTGCATCCGCCATTACCAAGTACGCAAGCTCGTCTTTTGGCAAGCAGCAGGGCTACCAGGGACAGCTTGGCGGATATGCAGAAGAGATGGTCTCTAACCAGGAGCTTATCACCGCATTTGCCCACAAGGATGCCATTATTGAGCAGTTTGAAGCTATTAACGAGAAACTCCGTGTAGTAGGAGAGCGCGCACAATTTGCATCATCGCTTTCTAATCCCTCCACGCGTCTGGTAAATAACTTTATTTACGCTCTGGTAGCTGGACTTGGCTGCATTTGCGTTTTGACGGGCGTTCCTTCTGTGCTTACCATTGGTCAGGTGCAGAGCTTCCTCTCGTATGCCAACCAGTACATGAAGCCTTTTAACGCCATTTCCGCAGTTGTTACACAGGTTCAGACAGCCTATGCAAGTGCACGTCGTATCTTTGATCTTCTCGACGCAAAGGAAATCAAGCCTGATCCAGTAGACGCTGAAGTCATCCAGAATCCACAGGGCTCCATTGAGTTTGATGACGTGGCGTTCTCCTATGATCCCAAGCACCCGCTGCTCAGCCACATCTCATTCAGGGCAGAGCCTGGCCAGAAGATTGCTCTTGTTGGCCCAACTGGCTGCGGCAAAACTACCCTCATCAACCTGCTTCTTAGGTTCTACAAAATTGATTCCGGCGCTATTTATGTAGACGGACACAATACGCAAAAGCTCACGCGAGCATCACTGAGAGAGCAGTTTGGTATGGTGCTGCAGGATACCTGGCTCTTTAAGGGAACCATCAAAGAGAATATCCGTTATGCAAAGCCAGACGCCACCGATGAAGAGATTATTGCTGCAGCTCAGAAAGCTCAGGCTCATGAGTTTATTCAGCAGCTTCCACAAGGTTATGACACCATGGTGGGAGAGTCTGGCGGATCTTTATCTCAGGGCCAGCAGCAGCTTCTCTGCATTGCTCGCGTTATGCTTGCCAATCCACCTATTCTGCTTCTGGACGAGGCGACTTCAAGCATTGATACGCGAACAGAACAGCTGGTACAAAAGGCGTTTGACACCATCATGAATGGCAGAACTTCACTGGTTGTTGCTCACAGGCTCTCAACCATCCAGGGAGCGGATTGCATTCTTGTCATCAAGGACGGCTCAATTCTTGAACGCGGCACCCACGATGAGCTCTTAGCTAAGGGCGGCTTCTACGCCAATCTGTACCAGAGTCAGTTTGAGGGTACAGACGCATAAATTAGAATGAAATTTTTGAAAGAGCCAGCACCTTGAATGGGCTGGCTCTTTCAATGTCACCTGTAATTGACAAACTGGAAGTTATTTTTGCAAGGTGATAAGTCCTGCACAGTCAGACATTTTTTCAAATCGCATTTCTGGAAATTGACCTTTTAGCTCATCCCATACAAAATACATTTCATCACCGTCCCATTCATCTGCCGCAATCCGCATACATTCTTGAAGTAATGACCGAGTTTCAAATGCTATATCTCCAATATATATACATCCTCCCTCGTTCAACAGCTTAAATAATGATGTAATAAAATCTACTTTTTGAAAGTCTGTAAGATGATGGAGAGAATATGTAGCAATGATCGCGTCATACTTTTGTTTCTGTATAGGTTCCACCAAGCCATTGGAAAAATCGCCTTTATACAAACTTGCTTTAGGCATTTTCTCTTTTGCAATTTCAATCATTCTATCTGAAAAATCTTGTCCGTAAATCGTACAGCCGTTTTCATATAATCTTGAAGTCAGTACTGCTGTTCCAAACCCAATATCTAAGACAGTCTTCGCAGATGAACAAATTACACGATTATAGATTACATTAAGAATAGATTTGTAGCCTGCAAAAGGATACGAGCCGTATTTGTCAGACAAACCTACACTCTTATCATAATCATCTGCCCATAAATCAAAACCTTTTTTATCTTGCATATTTCACCTCGATAACTTCTAATTTGTCTACACCGCTTTAATCTTCTTATATATCCGTACAAGTTTTATAGATCTCATTTCATAGAAATTTATACCTTGCTAAATTCAACAAATCCCAATTTGTCACTTTGTCTATGCTACAAATTAGATCACACCGGTTTTTGAAAACTACTTCTATAGTTGCATGACAAGGTTATAACGATAAAGCGATAAAAAAGAACCCTGCTCGGCCTCGGATATTAACCGGGGTGGCGCGGGTTCTTTGACTAATATACCACATATAAAGAAAAGCCGATATTTCACGGCTTCGAAAAATTCTGGTCGGGTGGACTGGATTTGAACCAGCGACCCCTTGACCCCCAGTCAAGTGCGCTACCAAGCTGCGCCACCACCCGTTTGCTTTTGATACGATAGCATTCCAACATAAAATGAGCAAGCAATTCCCGGTAACCGTGAAGATAGAGTGGGCTAGATATGGATAACTTCTTTCAGCGTGCATTTTCAGTGGTCAAGCAGATTCCCGAGGGCAGGGTCAGTACGTATGGGCAGATAGCTCGCATGATAGGGGAGCCAAGAAAGGCTCGCTATGTGGGATTTGCTATGCACCAGAGCCCCGGTGTTGCGGGCGGTGTACCTTGCCACAGGGTAGTCTTTAAAGACGGCTCGCTAGCTCCTGGCTTTGCTTTTGGTGGGGCAGATGCACAGAGAGAGCTTCTTGAGGCAGAAGGTGTGCAATTTCTAGAAAACGGTAAGGTAGATATGAGGCACTTCCTCTGGGAAGCATAAAAAGATGAAACATTATTTTATCTTGTGAAATATTCTCCCAGTTAAATGGCGCTATTTGCTGGGTACAATCGCAGTGAGTTCCTGGTAGTTAGTACGTTCCGTTTAATGGAGGTCAAATGAAGCGTAGCTCTAGGATGAGCAAGTTCTTTACTGCAATTTTTGTACTACTGGTAACGTCAGCCTTGAGTGTGGGCATTTTGTCTGGCTGCTCACAAACAGAAAACAAACAAGACCAGACACAATCCACCACGTCAGAACAAAAAGAAGAGAAGAAAGACGAGAAAAAAGAAGATTCTTCTAGCTCCTCTAGCTCCTCATCAAACAATTCAAACGCAACCGGCTATGGCACCTATCATATTCCTGATGGATTCAGCTTTGATAACAGCCTGTATCCAGATCTGCAAATTACTACGCAGGTTGATAAAGACAGCCTCTGGCCAATCATTATTCGCATTGAGGGTACAGAAGATCAGTTTGATTTAATGAGAAAAGCAACTATCGATGCAGCTCAGAGGGCCCAGGTACTTGAGTCTGCGGAAGAGATTGGCAACACCGTTGACCAGGCTCTTGCGCACCCATCCAACTATAACCTGACTGACTGTGCAATTCTCACTTCTGCACCAGAGTCGTACCGTAAGACCTATGTCATTACGTTTACCGTAAAGAGCCACTACGAGGTCAAAAAGTAGTTACTCACATCCTGTCTAACTTCCTGGGCAGTTACTACACCGATAAGGCGCGTCTGGCTAACCGCTTCAAGGAAATCGCATGGAGTGTAGGTGCCAAACAAGAAGGGA
>CAURGZ010000022.1:0-19883 GCA_963524285.1 uncultured Atopobium sp. | reverse complement strand
TACGCGTACGCCTGCTGCCTACCGCGACCAACACGGCCCTTGAGCTGGTACAGCTGAGCAAGTCCCAGGCGCTGTGAGTCCTCGATAATCAGCGTGTTAGTGTGCGAGTTGTCAATGCCGGACTCAATGATGGTGGTGGCCACCAAAACGTCAATCTCGTGCTCCTGGAAGGCGAGCATGACGTTTTCTACCTCACGAGCGCTCATCTGACCGTGAGCCACACCCACGCGAGCCTCCGGCGCAGCTTCCTCCACGCGAGCCACTGCTTCATCAATAGTGGTCACGCGGTTGGACACGTAGTACACCTGCCCTTCTCGCTCCAGCTCACTTCTAATAGCTGCGGAAACAAGATCCGGGTTGTACTCGCCTACCATTACCTGAACAGGCTTTCTGCCAGGCGGCGGTGTCAAAATCAGGCTCATGTCACGAACGCCGCTCATGGCCATCTGCATGGTGCGCGGAATGGGCGTTGCCGAAAGCGTCAGCACGTCTACCTGCTCGCGCATGTTTTTGAGCTGCTCTTTGTGCTGCACGCCAAAGCGCTGCTCTTCGTCGATGATAACCAAGCCTAAGTCGTGTGGATTGACGTCAGCTGAAAGCAACCTATGAGTTCCTACCAGCACATCTACGGTTCCGTCCGCAAATCCCTCAAGCGCTTTTTTCTGCTGAGCAGGCGTAACAAAACGCGAAAGTACGCTTACCTTCAAATCAAACGGAGCAAATCGCGAGAAAAACGTCTCGTAGTGCTGCTGAGCCAAGATGGTAGTTGGGCACAAAATCATGACCTGACGAGCATCCTGACACGCCTTAAACGCAGCTCTCAGCGCCACCTCTGTCTTGCCAAAGCCCACGTCACCGCAAAGCAAGCGGTCCATTGGCTTGCGTGCTTCCATGTCCAGCTTAATGTCTGCAACTGCGCTTTCTTGGTCTGGTGTCAGCTGATACGGGAAGCTGGACTCCATCTCTTCCTGAGCAGGAGTATCCAGTGAGAACGCATAGCCCGGCACTGAAGCGCGACGCGTATAGAGGTCTACTAGGTCAAATGCCAGTTTCTTGGCAGACTTTCTTACCTTGTTAGTGGCGCGCGACCAATCTGCCGTATTAAGCCTGGTCAGGCGTGGATTGTTGCCGTCGGGTCCCACATAGCGCGTGATGCGGTCAACCTGCTCCAGGGGAACATAGAGTTTATCGTCATTGGCATACTCAAGCAGGAAGTAATCACGCTCTCTACCTGCAACTTCTTGACGCACAATAGACGTAAAGTGCGCAATACCGTGCGTTGCGTGGACAACGTAGTCGCCCGGCTTAAACGGGAACGTCACCGTTGTGGGGTCAATACGTTTTGAGCGCTTCTTGTTGCGAGCGCTTCTGGCTGTCAGGTCAGAGACAGAAAGCACTGCTAGATTAGCTGTAGGAATGATGATTCCCGCAGGAACAGGCGCATCGGTAAACGTGATACGGCCACGCTTAAGTGGCGCGTAAGCACCGTTTTTATCAGGCTCGTTTTCAAGCGCTGTACCCAGCGACTCCTCAAACGGAATGGACTCATCCGAGAAAAGCAACTTGAGATGCTCTCGAGCGGCACGGTCTGGAACCGCAAATACCACGGCATCGCGGTCTTGCACCAGCTGCCTCACGCGACCCAAAAGCTTTGTATCTGAACCCGCAATAGACGGCTGCACCACAGAGAGCTCCGACGTTACCGCAGCTCCCGTACGTAGAAGTGACGAGAAGGACAAGCGCTGCTGCGAGCCAAAGTCCATGGCCTTGGGATCTGTATACAGACCATCTAGTTTCACTTTTGATGCTGTTGCAGATGCGGAGATTTCGTCAAAAGCACGCTGACAGTCGTCAAACAGCGAGCGTGGCTCCGCAAGAACTACCAGCGTCTTTGAAGAGATGTGCTCAAGCGGGCTGGCAGTGCCTCCGTACAACACGGGAAGATAGCGCTCAAGTGCAGGAGCCTGAGCTCCGCGCTGAATAAGCTCCAGGTCAGCAGCGAGTGCAGAGTTTTCTTGCGCACGCGTATAGAGCGCCTCTTCTGCGCGGCGAATGGTCTCTTTGGTAAACGCAAGCTCTCTAGCTGGGGCAACGGTAACCTCATCAATGGCACCGATAGTCTGTCCGGTTGCTGCCACCATGCGCCTGATACGGTCAATCTCGTCTCCGAAGAACTCAATGCGCACAGGACTTGTAGCTTGGGCTGGAAAGATATCAACCGTATCGCCGTGAATGTGGAAGGTGCCAGGAGCATCTACCTCGCCTGTATCAGCGTATCCCATGCCGACGAGTAGCGAGGCCACGTCCTCAAAGGGGACGTCGTCGCCAACGGTAAACGTTGCAGGAAGAAAATAACCCGAACCAACAGGGGGAACTCTGCGCATCAGCGCGTGGGCGCTTGCAACTACAATGACCTTCTCGCCAGCGGAAAGCTTGGCGATGGCACGGCATCTAGCTCCAATAAGGGCGTCGTCTGGCGTGGTGTCCGACCAGGGACGATCCTTGCGGTTGGGATAGCGCAGCACGGCGTCGTTGCCCAGCCACGCTGCAAGTGAGCGCGCCGTGCGATCCGCGGCGTCCTCACCCGCGACAACCAGCAGGCACGGGCGGGGGTTCTGCGCCCAAAGTGCAGCTAGCATCAGCGGGCGAGCGCTTTGCGAGAGGGACAGCGTGGCGTCAGATCCACGCGAAAGCTCTCGCTTCAGCTTCTCTAGCTCGGGCGCGCTCAGTAGCTGAGCTGCAACTCTATTGATAAACACACAGTCTCCCGCCATGCCGCTAAACCCACATGCAAACGCATGCGGGTTACACCAAACCTTGCTGGACTCTGCTGCGTCTGGCTCGCGACGTCCGGCGCGCAGGCGCGTATGCCGTAACGGCTGACCGCACAGACATCAATCAGCGACGTCCGCCGCACAAGCGCAGGTTTGATAACTTTTCAATTGGGCTGTTATTGTAGCTGTTATGCAGCTATTTTGCTATTCTCGCCTCACGTGATAACGTAACTAAATACTGGGTACACATAGAAGGAATTGAGGAGAGGTTATGCCCAGAGAATCAAAGAAAGTCAAGGTAGAACGCGGCATTGAGCTGTGCCGACGCATGCACGAGCTCTATCCAAGCGTCCAGAGCGCGCTGGATTATCACGACGCGTTTACCCTGCTCATCAGCGTTATGCTTTCGGCGCAGACTACTGACGCCGCGGTAAATAAGGTCACGCCCGAGCTGTTCCGTCGCTGGCCAGACGCGCCTTCCATGGCGGCCGCCAATGCTGTCGAGGTCGGAGAGGTCATCCAGACCATCGGCTTCTGGCGCGCAAAGGCTAAGCACTGCGTGGAGACGGCGCAAATTCTGCTGACGGAGTACGGCGGAGAAGTTCCGGGCACCATGGAAGACCTGGTCACGCTCCCGGGCGTTGGTCGAAAGACCGCAAACATCGTCCTCAACAAGATGTTTGACGTGGTCGACGGCATCGCGGTGGACACGCACGTGTACAGGATCTCCAAGCGCATGCGCCTGAGCTCGGCTTCCACGCCGCTGGCTGCCGAGAAGGACCTGCTCGCGCTTCTCCCCCACGAGCTCTGGAAAGACGTCAACGAAGAGTGGATTCACTTTGGGCGAGAAACCTGCACCGCTCGCAACCCTAAGTGCGTCGGCTGTCCCATGAGCGACATCTGCCCTTCCTACGAGCAGCCCAATCGCTGGTTCAAGGGGTAAGCGCGGGACCCGGCACGCTGGCCCGGCGCTGAGCTGCGAGCGCGCGGGTGCCGCAGGTGCCGCAAGTGCACGGGCTTCTCGCCAGGCGCTTCTGAGTTGCGAATCCAGACTCAAGTACCGCGATAAGCCTGAAAAGTGCATGAAGTCTGAGTAAATTTACTCAGACATGACGAGAAAAACCGGCAAATAGCTCAGACTTGGTGAACTTTTCCGGCAAATAGCTCAGACATGGCGAGAAAATCAGGCTTCATGAAAGGGTGAGCTCGGACACGCTTTAAATCCCGCCTGAAAAGTGAGCCTGAAAAGTGCAAAGATTCTGTATTTTGGATACAGATTCTTTGATGAAATCAGGCAAATCCACAGATTCTTTGAAGCATTTAGGCAAAAGTTACAGATTCTTTTAAGAAATCAGGCGCGCGCCGGGCGGTTCGCGGAACACATGTCAGGCGCGTGCCGGACGGCCCACTAGATGCGTTAGACATATGGCGAGAAACCCAATCTCCCCGCAACGTCCACACACAAAAATACCCGCCAGCAAGCCGATGACCTGCTGGCGGGTACATTTTTAACGCACTAGAAGTTTGAGCTGCGGCTTTTGTGCAGTTACGCGCCTTTGCGCGACCGTGTCGTCACAGCTCAGAGCACCTACAACTTAGTAGTTGAGGGACTGCTCCTCGAAGTATGCCTGTGGGTGACCGCAGACTGGGCAGACCTTTGGTGCAGATGCGCCAACGTGCAGGTGACCGCACTTGAGGCACTTCCAAACCTTGACACCCTCGCGCTCAAAGACCTCGCCGGACTCAACGCGCTCAAGAAGCTTCTGATAGCGCTCCTCGTGAGTCTTCTCGATGTTGCCGACAAGACGGAACTTAGCAGCGATCTCTGCGAAGCCCTCCTCCTCAGCTACCTTTGCGAAGTCAGCGTACATTGTGGTCCACTCGTAGTTCTCGCCAGCTGCTGCGTCCTTGAGGTTCTCTGCAGTCTCTGGAATCTTGCCGCCATGGAGATACTTGAACCAAAGCTTAGCGTGAACTTTCTCGTTGCCAGAAGTCTCGGTGAAAATGTTGGAAATCTGCTGATAACCATCTTTTGCAGCCTGAGTAGCATAGTAGCTGTACTTGTTGGTAGCCTGGGACTCACCAGCAAAAGCTGCCTCGAGGTTCTTCTTTGTCTGAGAATTCTCAAAATCTACTGCCATTTTTTCTCCTCTCCCGCGTTAACGAGTGGCACGTCAACGCATGTCAAAGCGCTTGTGAGCGCGATGTTAAGCGCCTGGGTAGCGCCGTGTTACCTGTGGTGAACAAATGCAAATGATAATCATTAGCATTTATGCTCGTATACTGACCCCTTCGTCAGCACTATGAATTATAACCATTTAAGGCAACCAGTATTCATCATTTTTCTGACAAAAGCCTTCCTTCGCAAGTTCTTCAAGTAAGCCAAGGGTAACCTGCTCATCAAGGGTTTCTCGCCCCGCATTGACCTCAATCTGGCAGAGTTCCTGGTGAAGCGTCTCAAACTCCGCTCCTCCCTCGTCTTTATGGGCGAGAAGAACGCGCAAGAGCTCGGCTCGCTTCTGCCGATGAGATCCCTCAAAGCGTGACTGCTTGACGTGACTTTTTGACCTTCGCGAAGGGTTAGGAATGGTTTTCTTCAGGTACGCACCATAGTCGAGAAGGGCGTAGTACCAGCTACGTGGCGTGAGCTCCGTCTCGTCGGCGTTCGCAGTGCTATCGGCGTTCGCAACGTTCGCAGCGTCTGCGACGTCCGCCGCATCCTCAACACTCGCAGGGCACGTGAGCTCTACCAGCGGGACAAGCTCGGAGTCTGGCACACCCTCTGCCTGCGGATACAGCTCGTGCAGGAAAACCGTGCGCACGTTAGTCTCCAGGTAAACACCGTGCAGATTAAACGCAAACGCACGAATACCCGCAGCAGTGGCCGGACCAATGCCTGGAAGCTTTACCAGCTCCTTTGGATCTTGTGGAAAGATGCCGCCATCCTCAGAAATTGCCTGAGCAGCTCGATGCACGGACAAAGCGCGACGGTTGTAGCCCAGGCCTTGCCATTCTTCAAGCACGTCCGAAGGCGCGGCGGCAGCCAGCGCATCGACCGTTGGAAAGCGCTCCAGCCACCTCTGCCAGCGGCCATCTACGCGGCTGACCTGCGTCTGCTGAAGCATAACCTCAGAAATCCAGATAGCATACGGGTCATACGTGCGACGCCAAGGCAAATCGCGATACAACTCGCGACCTTTCTTGGCTACAAACTCGACAAATGCACGCAGTTCCGGCGTGAGTTCTGATGCGGGTTCCACTTCGCCACTCATTTTTGTATGTGAGATTTTCTTATCGACCAATATTGAACTCGTAAGGCTTTTTCTCAGCAGAAATAACCTCACCATCAAGCAGATTGTCAAAGGTGCCGGCGGTAATCTCAGCCTCAATAGCGGCAGCGGCATTCTGGATAATCTGCTCGTTGCGCTGGGCGTTCTCATTCTTTACCAGCTGGAACTCGCCCACCATCTCTGGCATAAGACCCTCTACAACAACTTGATGCAGAGTCACGGACGCAAAGAAATTACGCAAGGTTTTCTCGGCACTGCACCAAAGAGGCCCAAAATAGCACGAATTATGGCGAGGACAAGGCTCATTATTAGGACCTGCCCACTCACAGCTAGAAATGAAAACAGGTCCCTGAACTGCCTCGACAATATCAAGAACGCTCACCTCAGTTGGATCAATAGCCAGCATCATGCCACCGTGAGCGCCGCGCGTGCTGACAATTACGCCTGCAATGACCAGGTCATGCTGGATTGAGCGAGCAAAGGAGTATGGAATATCGTTTTCTTCTGCGGCGTCGCGAACAGAAAGAAGCTTCTTTGGGCTTCTTACCAGCGAAGAAAGCATGCGAATTGCATAGTCGGTTTTGCGCGAAATTTCCATTGGTTCTCCAAGTACCCCTCGTGCGTCCGCTTGAGGGACTGCTTTTCTCACTTATCTGGCTTGTGACCAGGTCTATCACTGCTACCAGTTCAAAATTTTCCAGCCGCGCTTGTTTGCAAGTCTGGCAAGCGTTGGACCAGGGCAAACGGCGCACGGCGTTTGAGCTGCAGACAAAAGTGTTGCGTCCGAATAGTGATCGCCGTACGCGTACGCAATCTCCCAGTTACCCTCACCAAAACGCTGGTTGCACCACTCAGTTGCCGAAACCAACTTCTGAGCGCCCTCAATCACGGGACCGTCAACCTTGCTGGTGTAGTGTCCATCCGCTCCTACCTGCATCTTTGTGGCGAGAAACGCGTCCACTCCCAGCTTCTGGGCGGCCAATTCCGCGATAGGTTCAAACGTTGCTGAAACCAACAGCACGCAGCAACCCTCTGCCTGCCGACGACGCACCTCTTCCAGCGCCTGAGGGCGATACATCCCCTCAATTACCTCGCGATGAAAATCGTGCATGACAGCATTTGCAAACTCAACGCTATACTGCGTAAGTGCGCCAACAACCAGCTCACGCGCCTCTTCCTGCCTTTGAGGAAGATGCAGCTTGTAGCGAGCTCCCCACCACACAAGCTTGAGCGTGCGTGCAATTGAGGACAGATGACGGCGAAGCAAATACGCAGAGAACAAGAGTCCTGACTGTCCAGAAATGACGGTTCCATCAAAATCAAAAACAGCAATTTTCTTGATCAAATCTGAAGTGTGTTCCGTATTGGAAGATTCTGCGGATATGGAACTTACGCTATCGCATTGCGACAGCGCATCCAAAGTATTCTGATTCCGCACAATCCACCTCACTTTACCTCTGCTTTTAAATGTTTCTGTAGCAGAAGCACTTAGACACATTCTGATGTAAAGATATCACACAATGCTCTATTTTCTGACTTGGTTTCAATAAATTAAAGATGTAATTTAAATCTTTTATGCTGGACTTTTTTGGTAATGAAAAAGCCCTCCGAAGAGGGCTTGAACATGCAATGGCGGGATATGCGGGGCTCGAACCCGCGACCTCCGACGTGACAGGCCGGCGCTCTAACCAGCTGAGCTAATACCCCGGACGCCTTGTTGCGAATTGAAATAATACAGGGAACTTTTATTCTTGTCTAGCGTTATTTCCAACGAATTTAAAAATTTTCTTGAAAATAATCACTTGGCGAGAATATCCGCAGCTCAGAAACATGAACGCCCACTGGAAATCCACAATTTCTTCGCGTTGCTTTTACTGAAGAGCAACGCTGGTGGTATTTCCTGTGGAATCGGTTACCTTAAGCGTAGTTCCGTCAAGCGTAGCTGCGGTGATAGTACCGTTTCCACCAACAGCCTTACCGTCCTTATCGGCAATAAGGGTTGGAAGCGATCCGTCTACCAGGGCACATGCCACAACATCCCAGCCAGAATCGCGATTCTCTGGAACCAAAATGGTGTCGTTAAAAAGAATCAGGCTGGTAGGAGTTCCCTCAACCTCAAACAGAACACTCTTAGTTCCCGAGTCACTCGTACGAACAACAGCAGTTTTGCCGTCGCTTTGCTTCTCCAGAGAGTACTTCATGCCGTGGAAGGTAACTGAGCCGTCAACTGCCTGCTCATCCTGCTGTTTCTCGTCAGCGTAGGCGGACTGGGTCTGCTTTGGCTGCTGGCTTGCAGATTCACTTTTAGTGCTTGTAGCGCAGCGCACAATAAAGAACAGAGCAGTAAGCGCAACAATAGCTGCGACCACCAAGATGATGACCGATTTTCTATTTGGAGGTTCTGGCGTGTTATCGGCCTGTCGTGGGCTCTGAGGAATTTGTGCGCCCTGACCAGCACGAAGCGTTGAAATATTCTTCAAGTCAACCGATGAAGCCTCAGGGGTCTTCTCGCCAGATGAACTTGTTCTCATGTGGTTTGCCATGCTTAAACCTCCCGACGTGCTTCAATTGCACGTCCCAATGTTACCTCATCTGCGTACTCAAGGTCTCCGCCTACGGGAAGTCCGCTTGCCAATCGGGTAACCGTCATTCCAAGCGGATTGATAGTTCTGGAGAGGTACGTTGCGGTTGTTTCTCCCTCAACGTCCGGATTAGTTGCCAGAACTACCTCGGTAACGGTGCCGTCGGCCAAGCGGGACAGCAACTCGCGCACGTGGAGCTGCTCGGGACCAATCTTGTCCATAGGCGAGATTACGCCGCCCAGAACGTGGTAGAGGCCGTGAAACGCACCGGTACGCTCGATTGCCGAGACATCCTTAGGCTCGGAGACCACGCAGATTTTACTGCGATCCCTGGAAGAGTCCAGGCAGATGTCGCATTCGTCACGCGTTGCATAGTTGAAGCAGATAGGGCAAAAATGCACCTGCTGCTTAAGCTCCAAGATAGCCTGCGCCAAACGGCGAGCCTCCTCGGAATCAACCTCTAGAAGATGGTAGGCTATGCGCTGAGCAGACTTTGGACCAATGCCTGGCAGTCGGCCTAACTCGTCAAGCAAACGCTGCAGCGCGCGACCATCATTTGTGGTATCAAACGCCATGGATTAGAACAGTCCTGGAATATTCAGTCCGCCAGTTACTGCGCTCATCTGGGCAGATGCCTGAGACTCAGCGGACTCAAGAGCATCATTTACAGCAGCCAGAATCATGTCCTGGAGCATCTCGATATCCTCAGGATCAATTGCCTCAGGATCAATGGTGATGTTAGTCAGACGCAGGTCACCGGATGCGGTTACCTTAACAGCGCCGCCACCAGCACTTGCGGTTGCCTGCATAAGGGAAGCCTTCTGCTGGGCCTCCAGCAGTTGCTCCTGCATTTTGCGAGCCTGAGCCATCATCTGGTTGCGGTTCATGCCGCCCATGTTAAATCCACCACGTGCCATATGTTCTCCTATCGTCGTATCTATTTTAGACAAGTTGCGTTTTTTGCGCTGGCGCATGAGGATCCATGCACCAAAGCGTCATATCGCGAGAATATCGCGAGAAGTTCTAGTTATTTGCATGGTCTACGGGAGTTTCGGCATCCAGCTTCTTCTCTACCGACAAAGAAACCGCTGGTCCAAATACCTTTTCAAGCATGTCTGCCACGCTGTTGAGCTCTGGTGGAAGCGCTGAACGAGCAGCAATATCCTCTGGTGAAGCTGGTACTGGAGCAGGCTTTGGAGCCGGAACTGGTTCGGGTTCAGGCGCTGCAGGTGCAAGAGCTGGAACTGATGCAGGCGCGACTGAAGCTGGAGCGGCATCTTCAGCGGAATCATCCAAAACCGCAGCTACATCGTCATCGCTGTAAGGTACCTGATCGTAGTCGAGAGTCTCAGTAGGCGCACTGCCAGACGCAGGCTCATCCCAAGGCATCGGATATGACGCCTCTGGCGCTGGTACAACGGGAGCCGCTGGTGCTGGAGCAGGCGCAGGTACCTGAGCGGGAACAGCGGCAGGAGCGGGCTGCGCAACTGACTCAGGAGCTGGAGCGACGGGCGCAGCAGGAGCCACTGGAATTGCAGGTGCAGGAGCCGGAGCCGGCACCTGAGCTGCACGTTTTTCTCGAGAGATTGCCGTTGCGGCAAGGCTCGACTCAACATATTTGATGCGGCGCGGGCCCATGACCTGGGCAACGCACTCTTTTACAAACTCGGAAACTGCCGGCGCGCTGAGCATTCTCATGGCAAACGAGGAGCCCTTGGGCAGCGTAACTACCAGCTCAGAGCCGTCGTCGGACTCAAGCGTTGAGCTGACCAGCAGTGCTGCATGAGCAGCATTTTTGGAGGCACAAACCTTTCCGACTTCTTTCCACTGTCTGACGAGAAGTGCGTCTGCCTGGTCAACTTCCTTTGGAGCAGGCGCAGGTGCAGATTGTGGCGCAGGCGCTGGTTGCGGAGCTGGCGCGGCTGCGGGTGCTGGTGCAGGCTGCGGTGTTGGAGCTGGCGCAGATGCAGGCACAGCGACTGGTGCAGGAGCCGGAGCTGGAGCTGGCGTTGGGGTTGCAACTGGAACGGGAACCGCCTGTGGTGTGGGTGCTGGAGCCGCCGCTGGTGCGGGTGCAGGGGTGGGAGCCGGCGCGGCAACAGGAGCTGGCTGCGGTACTGGAGCAGGTGCGGAAGCTGCGGCTTTCTCGCCAGCAGGAACAGCAACAACACCGTTTGCAAGCTGCTGCTCAAGAACTGCTACCCTGTCGGCCAGTGCTTCCAATGAAAGCTCCGTGTTAGGACGCGCCAGCTTGGTGAACGCAACCTCCAGGACAAGTCGCTGGTTCACGGCGGTACGCATCTGATTTGCGGCGTCACCCAGAACAGTCAGAACCCTAGAGAGCCTATCAACCGAACCAAAGGCCTGAGCCTCTTTGGTAAGCTGCTCGGTTGATGCGGTGGAATTTGCCAGCGCTGGAGAATCAACGCCTACAGCTGCGGCAATGTAGAGATCTCTTACGTGAACGGCAAGCTCACGCGTGAACTGCAGCAGATCTTTACCGCCTTCAAACAGCGTGTTTACCGTGGTAAAGAGTGAAGAGATGTCTCGCTGAGCCAGAGCCATCGCGGCATTGTTAATAAGAGAGCCGGATGATTGACCCAAAACGTCGCGAACCGTCTGCTCAGAAATAACGCCGCCACCATAAACAGAGAGCTGCTCAAGAGAAGAGAGAGCGTCACGCATACCACCGCGCGCATGACGGACAATAAGATCAATAGCTGCGCCTTCGTAGGTAAAGCCCTCGTTTTTGCAGACGTTGACCAGATGCTCTGCCATCTCGTCAGCAGCAATGGAGCGGAAGTCAAAGCGCTGCACGCGGGACAGAATGGTTGCAAGAATTTTCTGAGGATCGGTGGTACACATGATAAACGTCACGTGTGAAGGAGGCTCCTCCAACGTCTTGAGCAGGGCATTAAATGCCGCCGAGGTAAGCATGTGCACCTCGTCGATGATGTAAACCTTGCCCTTGCCGCGCACAGGAGCGTAACTAGCGCGAGAAATAATCTCTTCTCGCACGTTGTCAACACCGGTGTTAGAGGCAGCGTCAATCTCAAAGACGTCTGGATGCTGACCAGCAGCAATCAACTGACAGTCCTCACAAGTGCCGTCGGGCAGATGACCAGGAGCCTCGTGACAGAGGATGGCCTTTGCCAGCAAACGAGCCATAGTGGTCTTACCTGTGCCGCGAGGTCCGCAGAACAGGTATGCGTGGCTAAGCTTTTGCTCCAAGACCGCTCGCTCAAGGGTGCCGACCACATGCTTCTGGCCAACTACCTGCTCAAACGTTTGCGGGCGATACTTTGTATACAGTGATTCCATTCGTCCTCCGACGGCAGATTTTTCACTTTCAAGTATACCCTCTGAGTTGAGAGGGTTTCTCGCCAAACAAAAACGGGGCAGCCGAAGCCACCCCGATTCTGTACTCTGCGGTCTTTGCGCGAGCAAATACCTGCTACTCTGCAGCCTCTTCGGTTGCAGGTGCCTCGGCCTCAGCCTCAGCCTCTGGTTCTGCAGCTGGTGCGTTCTTTGCGAACTCAGCAGCACGCTTTGCCTTCTCGGCAGCCTTAGCCTCAGCAGCAGCCTTACGAGCAGCCTCCTGCTCAGCAGCCTTAGCAGCCTTTGCCTCCTTGGCAGCCTTAGCAGCCTCGAGAGCAGCGTTTGCTGCGCCACCGAACTTATCGGCGAAGCGCTGGACACGTCCACCAGTGTCGACAAGCTTCTGCTGACCCGTATAGAATGGGTGGCACTTGTCGCAGAGGTCAAGACGCATCTCTGGAACAGTTGCGTGTGTGGTCCAGGTGTTTCCGCAGGTGCAGCGAACGGTGCACTCTACGTACTCTGGATGAATACCTTGCTTCATGCAGGACTCCTTACATCGGCCCTGGTTTCCGACCAGAGCAGGGGTGTCTTTATGAGCACGTGCTCAATCAAGACAATAAGCTGAAAAAGTATAGCAGAACAACCCTTCTGTTGCTAGAACTAGTTGGCGAGAAATTCACATTTTGTGCAGATAATTCTTGTGTGTGACAGCTGTGCAACAACTGCAAAACAACTGCGAAACAACTTTTTTCTTGCACACGACAACTTTAGAGATGTGCCCAATGGGCTAAAATCCAATACGTCATAAAAAAGCTGGTCTACAGCCTTCGGAGGCATAATGTTTTTATCGATTGATGTGGGTAACACGCAAACTGCCATTGGTTTATTTGACAGCGAAGGCATTATGGTGCGCGGCTGGAGAATGCCTACCGATCAAAGCGACACCTCCGACATTCTGCACGGTCGTCTCTTCACGTTCTTCCAGAAAGATGGACTGAGTCTAGACGACGTTGAGGCGGGTGGACTTTCGTGCGTGGTTCCTGTTATCACACGTGCTTGGCAGCGCTGCTTTGAGCTGCTGCTTAACAAGCCTCTGACCCGCATTAACGCGCTTTCCACAGATAAGATTCGCTTCAATATCCCCCACCCCGAGCTTGTGGGTGCCGACCGCGTAGCAAACTCTGTTGCTGCAACTGAGCGCTACGGTTATCCAGTTATTGTGGTTGATTTTGGCACCGCAACCAATTTGGACGTTGTTGATAAGGACGGCATATTCCGCGGAGGCGCTATTTCACCAGGTATTATGATCTCTGCAAACGCTCTGTTTGCGCGCGCAGCTAAGCTCTCCAGCATTCCTATCAAGGCTCCCGAGACTGTCTTGGGCAACACTACAGAAAGCGCTGTTCAGGCAGGTATTGTAGTGGGCGCCGCTGCTCAGGCAGAGGGTCTGGTTGCCAGAACGCTCAAAGAGCCTGGTATTGAGGGCGCAACCGTTATTGCAACGGGTGGCCTGGCAAACACCGTTAGCGAAGCAACAGATGTCTTTGACGTGGTTGATCCGCAGCTTACTATGCGTGGCATTTATCTGATCTGGAAGCAGTCCACTCAGGCCGCAGAGTAGCTGACGCCGCAGCTGCGTTACCGCAGATAGATTGACAGCTAGAGCAGCGGTTAAAGCGCTGGCACCACGGAAGCTTCTTCCTCACTCACAAGGATTTCTTTACCGTCCTGGTCAACAAGGATGGCATGACCCCACACGTCAATGCCACCAAATCGAGCGGTCAGCGCAACGTTTCCACTGGGGTATACCTTATTGACCTGCTGTCCAAGCAGAGGAACCATATCAAAGTAGTCGCTCAGAATGAGTGCGATTGGCCCCGCAAAGCTCCTTGCGCGTTTAACCTGCTGCTCCCAAACGCTTACGCTCTGAACCACCAGTTCAGAAACCTTTTTGGCGAGAAGTTCTGTGTTGTCTGTAACGTCAAACACTGAGCACAGCGCCTCAGAATCTGCTGCGATGCTTACCACAGCAAACATTCCCTCTTGATAGCCAGCAGTGGCCTTAATTGAGACAACTACCTGGTCGTTATAGCAAATATCGTAAGGCCAACGGATACCAAAACTCTCGTCCTTTGCGCGCAAGAACTGACAGAGTCCCAGCGCCACAACATATGGAACTGCAGGCACGTACGGCATCGAGACGCCAAGACGCACAACAGTTGCAACCTCAAAGGGTTTCTCGCCAGATGATGGGGATGCTGATGCCGGCGCGCAAGCCGATTCGGAGCAGTCGTCTTGGCCAAATGCAGCACATTCCTGCACGTCAGAGATGTGGAATACAAACTCACCCGTTTGCGCACCGCCTCGCGCTAGCTCCAGAGCTTCCTGTGCTACTCCCACGTAATGGCTCCCAAGTCCTCGGTTACGTGACCAACGCGCTGGTCAGGAGGGGCAATCTCCACGCCGCCGTGTGAGAAGAAGCGCACCGGATCATGCATCAGGTCCTCCATAGGCACAAGCACGTAATCGCGCTCGCCCATGCGTGGATGAGGCAGAGTGAGGTGTTTACCTGCGTGTTGTTCGCCCTCAACCCACAGAAGGTCACAGTCAATAGTGCGAGGTCCATGGCCCTCCTCGCCTTTCTTGCGTGTGCGATTGAGAGCATTCTCAACCTCAAGCAGCTTATCCATTAGCACCAGAGGATGGAGCTCAGTTCTAATCTCGGCAACGGCGTTTACCACGGGTGTAGCAATACCGTATGCAGGCTCAGTTTCGTAGGCGTGGCTGAGAGAAACAACGCAGGTCAGCGGAATCTCATCGATGAGCTGCGTTGCGCGGGCCAGATAGCCCACGCGGTCGCCCACATTGGAGCCAAGCGCCACAAAGCCCTGGCGAGGATCACGCTCGGTCATGGCCCAGTAGGCATTGATGGCCTGAGCAGTTCCTGCAACGTCGTGAACGCGCAGGATACGAGCACCGTTAGTGATTGCAGCGATGCAAATTGCGTGTGTAGCTGCGTCGCGCTGCGTAGCCTCAGTTACACCAGAAACAGCACCGACAAAACGCTTTCTGGACACGGCACAGAGCAGCGGATATCCCATAGAAACCATCGAACGAGTGGCGCGCTGAATAACAACGTCCTCGTCGGCAAACTTGTCAAAGCCTGGACCTGGGTCAATGCAGATGCGGTCCTTAGAAACGCCGGCGCGCATCAAACCACGAGCTTGATCGCCCAAGAATCCCATAATCTGGCGCATGATAGGCGCCTCTTCAGGCAGGGTAAAACGACGTTGCGAGCTCAGTGTGCGTGTCTCAGATCCTGTAGCTGCAGCTCGAGCAGCTGCGCTACCAGTAGGGCGAGAAGGACGCATGTCGTCCAGCTGAACCTGCTTGCGCTCAACACGAGCACCAAGGCCGTCCTTATTCCAGTGCATCACAATGCAGCCACAGTCAGATTCCGCAGCTACGGCAACCATTTCTGGATCGGTGAAGCCAGTGACGTCGTTGATGATGGAGGCTCCAAGACGGACGCACATCTTTGCTACCTCGGCGTGACGCGTGTCAATAGAGACGATTGCTCCAGCAGCTACCAGCGCGCGTACCACGGGTACTACACGCTCAGCCTCTTCTGTAGGCAGAACAGGCGTGTGACCTGGACGAGTAGACTCTCCCCCAACGTCAATGATGTCGGCACCTTCATCCAGCATCTGCAATCCACGAGCAATTGCAGCATCCGGATCAAAGTTCTTTCCGCCATCAGAGAACGAATCTGGAGTGACGTTGAGGACGCCCATGATTCTAGGGCGTGCCAACGAGATAGTGTGAGTTCCACATTGCCAGGTGTTGTAGCTTTGACGAAGCATGAATCCTCCTTGCCAGCTATGAATGTTTCTATTGTAGCGGTATTGACGGCTACTAGTCGTATACCATGGATTTATTGAAAGTTTATTGCCGCAAACGCACCGCTCGGCGCCGTAACCGGAGCGTGAGATGTGCGTCACTCGCGGCTGCTGTGATATGTATCCGCTGCAACCAAACCTCCAGGTCGCAGCATGAAAGAGGAGCTATGAGCGATACTCAAGAGTACAAGCTGATTTCCTGGAACGTCAACGGCCTGCGCGCCGTACTCAAGAAAGAGCCTTCGTTCACGGAAATTTTTGAAACCATAAATGCTGATGTATTTGCCCTTCAAGAAACTAAGCTGCAGGAAGGACAGGTTGAGCTTGACCTCCCTGGCTACGTTCAGACCTGGAACTACGCAGATAGAAAGGGTTATTCGGGCACAGCGGTTTTCTCGCGAGAAACCCCTCTGCAGGTAATTCGCCAGATTGGATGCCCTGTTGCTGACGACGAGGGCCGCGTCTGTGCGCTGGAGTTTGAGAAGTTCTGGTTTGTGTGCGTGTACACACCAAACTCAAAAGACCAGCTTGCGCGCTTAGACGAGCGTCTTGAATGGGATCAGCACTATCGTGAGTTTTTGACTGAGCTGTCTGAGAAAAAACCAGTGATTACCTGCGGTGATTTTAACGTTGCCCACAACGAGATTGACCTCAAGAACCCTTCGTCTAACAGGCAAAACGCAGGCTTCTCAGACGAGGAGCGCGAAAGCTTTACCAAGCTGTTGGACGCAGGCTTTACCGATACGTTTAGGTACCGCCACCCCGACATGACCGGCGCTTACAGCTGGTGGAGCTACCGCTTCAACGCTCGTAAGAACAACGCCGGCTGGCGCATCGACTACTTCCTGGTCTCCGATCGCATTGCTGAGCAGGTCAAAAGCGCATCCATCTTGAGCGAGGTCTATGGCAGTGACCACTGCCCTGTTGAACTGAGCATTGAGCTGTAAATCGTGCGGATGGCGAGAAGACCGGTCTTCTCGCCAGGGTTGCCTCATGATGGCGGCCGTGATTAACTAGAGTTGTCGATTGAGATTCAAAGGAGCACGTCATGCGCATTACTTGCGACGTTCACACTCACAGTCTGTACTCGAGGCACGCCTATTCAACCGTTGAGGAGAACGTTCGTGCAGCTTCTGAGCGTGGCTATGAGCTGCTTGGAATCACCGACCACTTCTCGTCCATGCTGTATGACCAGCAGACCATTAAGAATTTCCAGTTCTTTATGAACACCGCTATTTGGCCAGAAACCTGGTACGGCGTCAGGTTGCTTCACGGCGCCGAGGTTGATATTGTTGACCTTGAGGGCAATCTGTTTGCTTACGATATAACGTTTGACCAGGGTATTAATGGCGATAAACTCCGCCAGCCTCATATTCTTGGCGAGCACATCCTTGGTACCTGCGATTATGCAGTTGCTAGTATTCATAGCAAGCAGTGGGCGGCTGGCGCCTCGCAGAAGCAGATTACCCAGATGTACGTGAATGCGCTGGATAATCCACATGTTTTGATTCTTGGCCACCTTGGTCGCAGTGGTTTAGATTTTGATGTTCCCGCACTTGTCAGAGAGTGTCGCGATCGCGGCAAGCTCATCGAAATGAACGAGGCTACACACGACGAAGGCCAGCGTGAGGTTGCTATTGAGCGTTGTCGTGTGATTGCAGAGACCTGCGCTGAGCTGGGATGCAAGATTTCTTTTGGCTCAGATGCTCACATTGCAACCCGCATTGCTGATGCGCGTTCTGTTATTAAGCTGCTTGAAGAGGTTGACTTCCCCGAGGAGCTTATGGCTTGTCGTGATGCCCAGACGTTTTTGGGCGCCATTGCTGACGCAAAGATTCCAGCCTCTAAGCAGGGATATTAAGCCAGACACGAGCACCGCAACTAAGGCGTAGCGCTGTTCGAACGGCTGCAGCTCACAACAACATTGCACAAAGAAACAAAGCCGCGTTTTCACGCGGCTTTGAACTACCTCCCATTTCTTAGACACGAGAAATAGGAGGCAGTTCAAAACACACCTAAGTCGGATAATCTGTTAAAAAGACGTATACATGACGCTGAAAATACCTCAAACGTGCAGAATATCGTCATTAGATGTGTAAAATGCCCTCATCTGAGCAGATTATCCGACTTAGGTGTGTTCCTTAGGTGCGGAATTTACCTATAGTTAAATATTTTATATGACGCTATTCATTTTCAAGCATATTAAATGAAGTTTATGCATAGAGATATATATCAGGCAGTGCGACCGCCTAGCTGCCTAGCTATCTTGATTAAAAGCATGCCGATTCTTCAGCAGAACCTACCAAAGCTGCGCCATTTTGTACCTCAAGCCTCAAAGCCGACGCTAACACGCTACAGAATCATAATCACCCGCATATGAACCGCCTCCCATTTCTTGGACATAAGAAATGGGAGGTAGTTCACTTTGTCGTTTGCGGTCGATTGATTTTCTCGCCATTGACGGCTGACCTTCTCCAGGTGATTTTCTCGCCTGTTGCGGCGCTTATTTCATTGCAGCAAGAGTCTTTTCCCAGGCAGCAAGCGAGTCCACGCAGGTTTGGTACGCAACGCAGTAGCTCACGCGCAGCCAACCTGGGCAGCCGAACGAGTCGGATGGAACAGGCAGCAGCTCAAACTGCTTGGCCACATCGCAGAATGCCTGAGCATCTCCACCAGGAGCACGAACCCACAGGTAGAATGCACCATCAGGCTGGATGTACTCGTAACCAAGCTTGGTGAGGCCCTCGGTCAGAACTTCTCGATTCTTTGCATAGGCCTCAACATCCGCTGGCTCGTCAACGCAGTCAATAATGACGCGCTGGAAAAGCGCTGGCGCACAAACAAAGCCCAGCAGTCGAGCGGCACCCGCGCAAGCTGCGTAAATCTCCTTCTGCTCCGGATTAGAAGCAGGAACCAGCACCCAACCAATACGCTCGCCAGGAAGCGAGAGGGACTTGGAGTAGGAATAGCACACAATAGTGCGCTCGTAGACATCAGGAACCCAAGGGACCTCAATGTTGCCAAAAACAATCTCGCGATAAGGTTCGTCGGAGATGACGTAAATGTCAGTTCCCAGCTCAGTGGAGCGTTTGCGGAGCATATTGGCAAATGCATCAAGGTTTTCCCTGGTATATACAGCACCAACAGGATTGTTTGGAGAGTTGATAATCACCGCGCGAGTCTTAGGCGTAAGAGCTGCACAAACGGCGTCAACATCAATCTGGAAGGTTTTCTCGTCAGCCAAAACCTCAACGCAGGTAGCCTGAGCGTGGTCAATCCACACGCGGTACTCCGGGAAGTATGGGGCAATGACAATAACCTCTTCACCTGGAGAAACAATGGAATTGAGCGCCATAGAAACGGAAGCTGCAGCTCCGCAAGTCAAGATGAGATCGTCTGCCTGAGCCGCATGGCCTCCAAAGCGACGTCGGAGCGACGCAGCAATTGCCTCCCTGGCCTGGGGAATGCCGATTGCAGGTGTGTAGCTGTGAACCTGCTGGGGAGGTAGCTGCATGGCGGCCTCGATAGAGGTGCGAACAGACTCAGGAGCAGGCACGGAAGGGTTGCCGATCGAGAAATCAAACACATTCTGAGCGCCAATCTCAGCGCGACGCTGTGCCGCATAACCTGCAATCTCGCGGATTGCAGACTTTTCTGATCCGTATGCAAGACTTGTCTGATTGACCATGGTTTCTCAATTCTCTCGAAGCCTACAGTACCCACCTGGTAAAACGTTGAGTGGAGGCGTGGATGACGCCGCCGCGCATCTGGCCTCACACAACCTTTGATAGATAGCATATTGGGCGAGAAGATCGATCTTCTCGCCCAACTTTAAAAGTTTTAACAAATTTGTATCTATTACACGGTCTTGCGGCAAATTTTTGAAGCAGACCGCGTGCCCGCAAGTTCAGCCGCATGGCTTGACCGCGTGACTTCACTGCGAGCTTGACCGCGTAACTTCAGCCTATTCGTACACGCAAGGCTTCAAAACGCCAACAAATGGCAGGTTGCGGTAGC
>CAURGZ010000021.1:0-19956 GCA_963524285.1 uncultured Atopobium sp. | reverse complement strand
GTTGCAATTCCGGTGATGAGGGCTCGCTGCATGAATGCGTATTGGAGAATGTCTACCTCAGGCATGGAGCACCTCCTCAATGTGGGTATCTTCGGAAATACCAAGGTTCTGCAGGAGGGCGTCTCCAGAAAGAATTTCTTTCGAAGGACCCTGCGCGGTGATGGTTTTATTGATGACCAGGCAAAGCGGGAATTTTTGCTGAGCTAGGTTGATGTCGTGAATTGAAACGAGCAATGTTTTGCCTTCTTTACTGAGGTTATTGAGCTGTTCGGTGATGATGGCCTCAGAGCGAGCGTCTACTCCCGCAAAGGGTTCGTCGAGAAATACCAGCTCAGCAGCCTGCGCTATTCCGCGTGCCACAAAAACACGCTTTCTTTGTCCGCCCGAGAGTTGGGCAAGTGGACGATCTGCAAGGTCGGCCAGGTTAACGCGTTCAAGCGCCTGGGTAACCAGCTCTTTGTCCTGAGTGGAAGGTATGCGCATCCAGCCCTGATGAACATATCTACCCTGCATAACAACGTCTTTTACGAGCAGCGGAAACGTTGCGTCAATTGCCTCCGTTTGAGGGACATAAGCGACCTTTCCCTGCTTGCGCGCCTGTGAAAGAGGTTGCTGACCCCAAGTAAGTGACCCCTCCCATGCGATGGTGTCCATCAGTGCTTTGAAGAGCGTAGATTTTCCGGCGCCATTGACGCCAACAAGTGCGCAAAGATCTCCTGTTGAAAGCGAGAAATTCACGTCATAAATGATGGGTTTCTCGCGATCTTTTTTCTCGTACCAGGCGCAAAGTTGCGAAACACAAAGATTCATCGAACAACTACCTTCCCATAAGACCGGATACGATTGCGTCTGCGTCGTGTTGCAGCAGGTCAAGATAGGTGGGCACGGGGCCGTCGGCTTCCGAGAGGGAGTCTACGTACAAGATGTTCTTCTCGTCAGTCTTGAGGACAGCTCCCGTCTCGTCGGCAACCTGTTGCATTGCCTTGGGGCTTACCGTGGATTCGCAGAAAACTGCGGGGATTTGCTGGGCTTTTACAGTTTCGACGACTTTGGCAATTTGCTGCGGAGTGCCTTCATCAGCGGCGTTAACGGCCCAAAGGTAGAGTTCCTTCATGTTGGTATCGCGGCACAGGTACGAGAACGCTCCCTCGCAGGTCACAAGCGTGCGCTGGCTCTCCGGCAGGGCACTAAGCTCCTCAATCAGATGAGAGGAGATGTTGTCGAGCTCCTTTTTGTATGCGTCGCCGTTGGCTTCGAAGTCTTTGGCGTGGTCAGGGACAAGGTTGCTAAGCGCGCGGACGATATTCTCGACATAGATCTTGCCGTTTGCGGGCGACATCCACGCGTGTGGATTGGCCTGGCCCTGGTAGTCACCCTCTGCGATGGGGATGGCGGTGATGCCTTCGCTGAGGTCAGCGCGCTGTGCTTGCGAGTCGGCAACAAAGCGTTCAAACCAGCGCTCAAGCCCCAGGCCGTTGTTGAGGATGAGCTGGGCCTTTTGCGCACGCTTGAGGTCGTCAGGCGTGGGCTCGTAGTCATGGATTTCAGCTCCGGCCTTGGTGATGGACTCTACCTGGCAAAACTCGCCTGCAACGCGAGAAGCCATGTCCTGGATCACGGTGAAGGTGGTCAAGACGAGGGGAGCCGAAGAGTTCTGGTTTTGCGCGGAGCTTGAGCTGGCTGCAGAATCGCGTGGACTACATGCGGCGAGAAAAGCGATGGTGGCCGCAGAGCTTGCGCCGAGTAAGGTGAGCGCTGACCTGCGGGTTAGGAGAGGATTGCGGGTAGCGTGCAGTTGTGGGTTTGCGACTGCTGAGATATGCGTGCAGTGATGTTTCATAGTCACTTCCTTAAAAGATATGAGAGCAAGTAGCTGCGGGGCTGAAAGCAAGAAACTGATAGCGTGAAGCCAAGAGTTAGGAGTTTGGAGCTACGAGCTCAACGGGTTTCTCTCCCTATTGTATTCCTAAAAGTTAGCTTTGTCTAACTTTTGAAATTTACGAGGAAAGAAAAATGGTTAGATTTGCAGACAAATGTCCAAAAGATTGAACATGAAATTTAATGTGTCATTTATGTCGCATTTTAAGCAAATTATTTTCCTTTGGCTTATTTACCATAGGATTTGTGAAACAAAAATAATTTTTCTATAGCAAATTATGTGAATATGGCTAGAATTTATTTTGTTTCCTAATGGTTTGTGCTCGTTAAAAAAGGAGAGAGCATGGCATTCGATTTTACAGGTAAGCTGGTTCTGGTTACAGGCGGAAGCGCTGGTATTGGCGCTGAGATCTCCAAGGGTATTGTTGCTGGAGGTGGACATGTAATCGTTTGCTCTCGTCACGAGGACACTGGCCGCAAGTTTGTCGAGGAGCTCGGCGAGGGTAACTTCTTCTACACAATGGACATTGCAGATGCCGAGGGCGTCAAGAAGACCGTTGCTCAGATTCTTGAGGAGTGCGGCGACGTCAACGTTCTTATCAACTGCGCTGGTCGCATCAGCTCCGTTCCTTTCACCGAGGTTGACGACAAAGAGTGGAACAACACTATCAACACCAACCTCACCGGTACCTACAACGTAACTCACGCTCTCTGGCAGCACTTCATTGATCGTGGTGGCGCTCGCATTGTCAACGTTTCTTCCGTTGCAGGCAAGATTGGCGGCGGCCTCCTTGGTACTGTTGCTTACGCATCTTCTAAGGCTGGTATGAACGGCTTTACCAAGGCTATCGCTAAAGAGGGCGGCAAGTACGGCATTTCTTGTAACGCTGTTTGCCCATCCTTCACCATTACAGATATGACCACTGCACTCTCCAACGATGAGGAGAAGTACAAGAAGGTCGTAGGCATTATTCCTCTCGGCCGTCCTGCACAGGCATCTGAGCCTGCACAGATGGTACTGTTCTTTGCTTCCGACGCTGCTAGCTTTGTCAACGGTGAGGTTGGCGACTGCGACGGCGGCATCGTAATGGATTAGGTGATTGTTGATGGCTACAAAAGAACCAATTTCTCTTCAGCACCCATTTAAGGCACTGGGTCGCATTCCAGGCGCAAACATCCTGGTACCACTGCTTCTTGGCGTTTTCATGAACACATTTTTCCCAGATGTATTCCCAACGCTTGGTAGCTTTACTGCTGCTATGACCGTTAAGGGTACTGCTGCTCTGGTTGGTGCTTTCATGTTGTGTGTTGGTGCAACTATTTCGTTTAAGAGTGCACCAAAGGCTGCTCTTCGTGGCGCTATCATCATCATCTCTAAGGTTGTGTTCTGCGTTGCTCTTGGTCTTGCAGTTCTATTCTTCCTGAACGACAACCTGCTTGGCCTTTCTTCCATGGTCATCCTTGCTGCTTGCTCTGGTGCAAACAACTCCATGTATGCAGGACTGATGGCTGATTATGGTAACGAGTATGAGCAGGGCGCAGTCGCAATTACTACGCTGGTCGTTGGCCCTCCAGTTACCATGCTTGCTCTTGGCGCAACTGGTCAGTCTCCAATTAACTGGTCTTTGCTTGGTGCAGTTCTCCCAATTATCCTGGGTATTCTGCTTGGCAACTGCTTCCCATCTATGAAGAAGATGCTCACAAGCGCTCTGCCAGCAATTATTGTCATGACCTTCTTTGCTATGGGCACAACCATGAAGTTTGATTCTCTCATTATGGCTGGTCCTGCAGGTATTCTGCTTGGCGTTATCTGCTCTGTTTGCGGTGGCTTTATCAACTACTTTGTTGATAAAGCAACTGGTGGAACCGGAATTGCAGGGGTTGCAATTTCTTCCTGCGCAGGCGCAAACGCACTTACACCTGCTGCTATGGCAGAGGCAAACCCAGCCCTGTATGGCGGCGCTGCTCTTGCAACAGCAAATGCACAGGTAGCAGCTGCAGTTATCGTTACTGCAATCCTGACTCCTTTGATTACTGGTTATGTTGCTGAGCACTTTGCTAAGAAGGACAACACTTCAGAGGAAGTTGTTGAGTCTGCTTAATTGCCCTTAAAGTTTCAAGTGTAAAATCCCAGCACCTAGCGGTGCTGGGATTTTTTGTGCTGCGAAACAGCACTGGCTCCGTGCAAGAGTTGCTCGAAGAATGGCAATAGACGGCTGATAGGGGGGCGGTGGATGCAGAGATCCTTCGCGAATCACTCGAATAAGTCTCCAAGTGGTAAAAAATGCGTTTAGTTGGAGATTTCATTTTTCTGCATACAACGTTTGCCCAGATAAAAATTTTTGAGGCGGTAAAAAATCGTCTTAGTTGGAGATAAAACGTCTAATTTTCAATTTTCATTTCCAACTAAACGCATTTTTTACCTTTTTCGGCACATAATTTTGAGCGCAAAAATTACGTATTCATGGAAATGAATATTACAACCGGATTATGCAAAAAAGGGTCAGAGCGGAACGTTCTAACCCTTTGATTTGCAATAAAACCTGCGACCAGCTTTGCCACAAGTAATTGGGCAAGTAATTTCTGCAAGTAGCAACAGGCAGTCTTAAACGACAGCTACTTAATCAGGACGTTTCCTTCATAGCTGTCATGAACATCCTGAGGCGTGACGCCCATGTGCTTCTTATATAGTCTGCTGAAATAGAACGGATCGCTATAGCCAACCGCCTCGGAAGTCTCTCGCACAGAAAGACCAGATTGAAGTAGCTGTTGAGCATGATCAAGACGCTTTGCAATAATGAATGTCATTGGGCGAACGCCAAATGTTTGGACAAAATTGTTGGAGAAACGTTGAGTGCTCATTCCGCAACGTTTAGCCAGGCCAGGGATGGTAATTGGATCTGCAAAGTGGAGCTCAATGTACGTGCGAGCCTCAGCCATGCTCTCCTGAACCTTTTGGCTGTTGGTGAGTAGGAACATAGACTTGATGAGCTCGGTGCCATTGACAATCTGAGCAACACGATTGTCCAGCGATGGGGTGGTGTTAAGTTTTTCCAGGTCAAGCACCTTATCAAGAATGCGGTCGAATCCTTGAGGATCAAATGCATAGGCATTGAAGATTGGGCTGGTGACATCGCCCTGAATGCCATCATAGTAGATGTTTACATGGTCAAACGAGCGTCCGTAAAGGGTTCGATATGTTACTGTCTGACCTGCAGGAACATGTACAACCGTAGTTCCTTCGCAGACAAATTCATTTCCACCAATAGTAATCTCGGCAGCTCCAAAAACAGGAATGATGAAAACAGAATGAGCAAGCGAAAAGGTAACTTGGGAGTCAGCAATCTTCTGTTGGCGGTTGATCGAAAACACACTATACGTCTGCCGCGAATAGGTCTCTTTTAGCTCCTGCAGATTAGCCTGCATAGAATCTCCTCATTTCAAAAGCGCTCTAATGCGCCAAATATTAAAAATAACATGGAGAGTATTTTAGCCAGCAGAACCGCGATTGCAACCCCAAAATCAAATAAAATGCCATTTCAGGGGTTAAATTTTGATTAACGAGAAAGACAATTGCCTACGTAACTTTTATAGAATGATTTTAAAAAGAACAATTTATGAATAAATTTTGTCCATTCAAATTAAAGATTTTACGTTTTGATTGTTCGCTTTAAACTGCCGATAAATAGCGTTTTTTGATACCATAAATTAGTTATGCACAAATGGTTTCTTCAGGTTAACTTTAGATACTACAAACTTCTTTGAGATGTCGTAGCTTTCTTTTAGTTTTCATGAATTCCATTGGTTTTGCAGGTTTTAGGTTTAGGTTTTATTGGCTTCTGTAGAGGTTTCTCGTAGAAGGTTTGTATATGGAGCAGCTTGCACACGTTTTTTCACTTATCGTTCAGCCCGCATACGACTTGACCGGCAGTTGGTGGGCGGCAATCTTCCTTTTTACTCTTGCGACTAAAATCATCCTGATGCCCCTGGCACTTTGGACGCAACAAAATTCTATTGTTATGGTGCGCCTTATGCCCGAGACCTTCCGCTTAAAGACTCGCTACTTCGGCGACAGGGAGACCATCGAGGAGCGCTCCAACGAGCTCAACAAAAAGGCAGGCTATCACCCGCTATTGAGTCTTATTCCTCTGGCAATCCAGGTAGTCATCCTGTTCGGCCTAGTTGACGTTATCCATGGCATCACCGATTCTGGTGCGCCTGGCACAGAGTTTTTGGGCATGACCCCAATCATCGATGGCGGTATCACCTGGATTATGCCACTGGCAGCAGCTTTGTCCTCGGTTGCTCTTGGTCTTGCTTCCAACAAGCTGAATCCGCTTCAGCGCGAGCAGTCTCGTGCAGAGAAGAACACCACAAACGGCCTTTCTATTGCAATGTCGCTGGTACTTGCAGTCTACGTTGTCTGTGGCATGGCATTCTATTGGGTTTGCTCAAACCTTCTCTCAATCCTGGTCCAAATTGTCTGCAACATCATCATCGACCCTCGTAAGCAGGTTGATTACGACGATCTCAATGCTGCTCGCGACGAGTTTGAGGCAATGGACGCAGCAACCAAGTCCACTCACAAGTGGTTCCAGCGCGATCCTCATGCCGCTCGCGAAAAAGAGGACTACAAGCGCTTCTTTGACACCATCGGCAAGCACCTGGTCTTTTACTCCGAATCAAGCGGTTTCTACAAGTACTTCCAGGGCGCCATCGAGTGGCTGCTGGCAAACTCTGACATTCGTATCCACTATGTCACCTCTGACCCTAACGACCAGGTCTTTGAACTGGCAAAACAGCAGCCTCGCCTGATTCCGTATTACTTGGGTCAGCGTCGTCTCATCACGCTCTTTATGAAGCTGGATGCCGACGTTGTGGTTACGTCCCTCGGTGACCTGGAGAGCTCTTACATGAAGCGCTCCTACGTGCGCAAAGATGCTGAGTACATGTATATGTGCCACCACATGACCTCCATGACGGTCACCTCAACGCGTAACGAGTACACCTACTACGACGACGTTCTCTGCGTTGGCCCTCACCAGCAGCACGATCTTGAGCTGGTCGAGAAGTACTACGACACGCCATCCAAGAGAAAGCCTGCTATTGGCTACGATCTTCTCGACAGGTCAATCCAGAACTACCAGAAGCAGAATCTGGGCCAGCGTAAACCTGGCGAGAAACCCCTGTTGCTGATTGGTCCTTCGTGGCAGTACGACAACTTGATGGATAGCTGCCTTGACGGTCTGCTTGAGCAGCTCATGGGCCGCGGCTGGCGTATTGTGGTTCGCCCGCACCCAGAATATTTGAAGCGTTATCCTGCCCGTATGGAGGAGATTCTTGCTCGCTATGCTGACGCGGATCCAGAGGAACTCTCCTTTGAGACTGACTTCAGCTCTAACACTTCGGTCCTCTCGGCTGACCTGCTGTTTACTGACTGGTCGAGTGTTGCCGAGGAGTTCTCGTTTACCACGCTCAAGCCGTCGGTCTTCATTGATACTGCAATGAAGGAGAATAACCCTGACTGGAGCAAGATTCATTCGGATCCATGCGACATTACGCTGAGAAATGAGATTGGCCGCAGCTTTGATCCTAAGGACCTCTCGGGCCTGGGCGACGCGGTTGCGCAGATGCTTGAGGAGACCGATAGCTGGTCGCACAAGATTGAAGAGATTCGCAACAACATGATCTTTAACCTCGGTCATGGTGGAGAAGCCGCAGGTAAGTTCATTCTCGAGCGCGTTTTGGCGCACCAGGAGGGAACCGCGGACGCTGATGTCGAGAAGACCGACGACGTAGCAACCGACGTCGACACTGCCACAACCGAGCGCGACGCCGACGCCGCAGACGACGGCAACGTCGAGAAGGACAGTGATTTCCGTGCGTAAAACGGCCACTTTATTTGCGAAGACAACAGCCAGCGCCGCTGCTCACAAGACACGTGCACTTCTTGTGCATGCTGCATTGTATGTTGTAGCGTTGACTCTAGTCTGGTGGGCACTTCTACCAGCAACAGCTCAGGCTTACGTTGACCCGTCAGTTATGACCTACACCATTCAGGCACTAGCAGCGGTCGTAGTTGCGCTCTCTGCAGTGCTTGGCGTTGCGTTCAGGCGTTCCCGTAAGGTCCTCTTCCGTCTGCTTAAGATTGATGAGAACGCTAATAAGATTGTCGAAGGCAAAGTACACAAGGTTGACACCAAAGGTGCTGAAGCTGCAAATACTCAGATGAAAGAAATCCTTGCAGCAGAAGCCATCCGTCTCAAAGAGCAAAAAGAGGGAACCCTCAAACCTAAAGGTCGTGTTGGTGTTGCATTTCTTGTTTCTTTCTTTACTGTCTTTACCATCTTGGTCGTAGCCCCACTTGAGTTGGTAGCCAGCAATGCGCGAGACCTTTCTTTCAACCTCAATGATGTTGCAGGTCCCGTTATTATTGCAGGCCTTATCATTACGATCATTCTTACAGTGTTTCTATCGCTCCTGCGTAAGCGCGTGTTTAACGTTGCCATTGCGTTTATAGGAGCCATTGGTGTGGCGTCATACGTCCAGGCAGTATTCTTGAACGGTGGTATGCCACTTGCAGATGGTCACGAGGTTATTTGGTCAGACTTCACCAGTCAAATGATTGTCTCCGGTGTCATCTGGCTAGCTATCATTGCAGCTGCAGTGACCTTCTCGCTCCTAAAAGCACGTCAGCTTAGAACAGGTCTTCTGGTAACCGCAACAGCGCTTATCATTGTCCAGGCAGTGGGCGTCGCAAGTCTGTGGGGACCAGCTGTAGCAGCGTCGATAGATGCTCACGCCGAAAACCAGCAGGTTATCGCAACGCGCGAGGGTCTCTACAGCGTTTCCTCCAAGAAAAACGTCGTGGTGTTTGTCCTTGATACTACCGACACTGCTTTTATTCAGAGACTCTACGATGAGCATCCAGAGACATTTGCCGGTTTAACAGGATTTACGTGGTATAGAAACTCTGTAGGTTCCATGATTCCAACGCGCTACGGTGTTCCATCGCTGCTCTTTGGCTCTCGTCCTCAGCCTGGCGAGAATTTCAACGATTTTGTCTACAACTGGGCACAAAGTGATCAGTACCTCAAGGATATTCAGAATGCTGGATATCAAGCAGGTTTGTATACGGATCAGTTGAACTACTCTCACTACAGAGACACTGCGCAGAAGTATTCCATCAACTACCACGAGCCTCGTGGTCGCGGTACAGATAACCAGTTAGACGTGCTAGGTGCACTGCGCATTCTCTATAAGACGGCATTTTGTAGGGACATGCCTTGGGTGTTTAAGCCTCGATTCTGGTATTATACCGAGGATCTTAATATGCGCATGCGCAAGTTAGTCAACATGGACGAAGTTGATCTCTCTTCGCAGCCATACACCGAGGATGATCTCAAGTATTACCAGGAGCTTCAACACTACGGACTCTCGATTGACGACAGCGCTGGTCAGAACGGTTCATTCCGTTTTATTCATCTGTTTGGCTCGCATCCACCTTACACGCTTGATCGCAACGTTGAGCGCACTGAAGATCCAAGCAAGCAAAACGTTGACGAGCAAACCATCGCGGCTTACAGAATTGTTGAAGCCTACATCGCTGAGCTCAAGCGTTTGGGAGTGTATGAGAATACGTCTTTCATCATTACCGCTGACCATGGTGATTGGTACTTGACGGGCGGCGATATTCAGACACCTTCTGCTCCAGTCATTATGTACAAACCAGCTGGTCAGACCGCTGAAGAAGCGGCTCAGCCTATGCAGATTTCTGACGCGCCTGTCTGGCACTACGACATTTTGGCGCAGACTCTGAAGGATATGGGTGTTGATCAGCAGACGCTGTCCAATTACACTACACCGCTTGATGAGTCTTATGAGGGCGAGACTCGTCCTCGTTACTACATTGAGACCATTTCAAACGGCAAGCGAGATATCTTTGTCAGGGAGTTTGTCATTAACGGTGACGCCAACGACATGAAGAATTGGAGCCTCACGGGCAACGAATGGCCTGTTGAACCGTGGCACGACTAAGTTAGGTGTCCGGTAATCTGCCCACTGGCGAGAAACCCGGTGTACCCGACGTCAAGAAATCAAACTACAAGAAAAGCCGCGTCCACACGACGCGGCTTTTTTGGTGACCAGTTATGTGAGCTGTTTCGCGAAGGAAGCTTGTCCGTGAGCTGAGGTTATTCCGACATAATCCATGCAGGTAGACCATCAGAGAAGACACGTGCGAGTGGGTACGCCTCTTCAATAGTCAGTGTTGCAACAACGCGATAAGGACCTTCTGCTGACGTATCAAATACCAGCGCAAGGAGTTTCTCGCCATCGGTGGTGGGAAGTGCAAGGTAGACGCAGTGCTTGGACGGATTGTAGAGCTCAACGGCCATGCGCCATCCGCGCTTTGCAGCTCGCAGGGCGTTTTGCGCCAGAGGCGAGTTGTCATCAAATCCACGCTCGGGATCAAAGAGCAGGGGCGAGGCAGCTGGGACAGGAAGCGAGAAGTCGGCGTCGGTATGCATAAGCTGCTGCTCGTTCTTCCTGTAGACATACGCCGCGGAAAGGCAAGCCTGTGCCGCTTGTAACGAAGGCGCGTCGCTCAGATAGGTGGTGCAAAGCGCGTTCCAGTCGGAGACAGGGGCTTCGTTCATGACCACGTCAACAGGGTTGATGGGCAGATGCTTTGCTGCGGCAGGAAGCTTTTCCCATGAAGCAATGGCAGACTTTGGCAGTCCACGAAGCACGTCAACTGTCTGATCATGCAGCTCATCTGCGGAAACGCTAAGCTCCAAGAGCGTCCAAGGACGCAGAGCTCCGCGTTTTGACTTGCGGATAGTAGCGGTAATTACCTCGTCTGTCTGCGGTTTCTTGTAACGCGTGTTAAACGTAAACGTGCCGCCCTTGGAAATGAGCGCGCGAGAAGACACTGCAAGTTTGAAGTCTTCCTCCAGCTGCTTGAGGACGTTGGCGTCAACGGGAGCCATCTGATACAAAATGCCGAGAAGCTCATTGTTGACGTGGAGGTCTTCCTCAAAATCGGCGGGATAAGTTGGGATAGGAGCAGGAGTCTCATTCTGATTGATTGCCTGCGTAGAAGTTTGGGATTCAGAAACTGTAGTGCTAGAGGTGGAACTTGTTGTACTCAGCGCCTGTTGCAATACTGAAGGAGTGGCCTCGAGTGTCTTCTCTTCATCAGAGCCGTCGTAGGGATTGTAGGTAACGGTAAGCGAGATGGTAGGCTCGGGCACTACAGGTTCGGGCACTGTAGGCTCAGCAGTTTTAGACTCTGGAGCTGGCGTTTCGGTCTTGTCAGGTTCTGGAGATGCGTCATCAGCGGTTCCAGCGGGCTCTGGAGTGACATCATCGGCAGATTCTTGCTGGAAGTCTTCTTCAGGCGCCTTATCAGCAGACTCCTCTGCGATTGGTGCTGTTTCCGCAACAGACAGTTCCTCTGAGCTCTCCGTGACAGGTAGCTCCTCTGGCTCCGTCAACTCTTCCTGTGCAGGAAGCTCCTCAACTTCAGGTTCCGCTTCAACTACTAGGTGCTTTGGCTTGAGTGCGCGAATGGACTTTGCCCCACGTCGGCGTTTCCAAGGCTTGCCGTTGTTTTGCGCCTCGACGTTTTTCTCGCCAGCTACAAGGGCAGCCTCAAAGATGTCAAAAGTCAAAAGCGTTGCGTAGACGTAACCTTTTTTGAACGCAGTGATTTTGATGAAATCGGGGCACGCCTCCATGAGAGCGCGGATGTCGTCAAAGCCAAAATCCTGCGGTGCAAGGTCGTCTTCAATGAGCACGCCCTCAACGGTAGAGAGGGGAGTCTGCTTAGAGACGCCAATGGTTGCTTTGAGTAGTTTATACAGGTAGAGAGCGTGTTCTTGTTTTATAACAGCCATGATGCTCCTGAGATAGTAGTTAGTGGACTACATACTACTCGATTTTGAACAGACAAAGATACTGATTACGCACAGAAAGTCGCAATACGTAGCGAAAAAGCGAGAACTGGACTGATAGAATAAAGCTAGATTGAAGGGAGCTTACATGATTGGTCGTTTTATTAAGAGAGCTGCAGTTAGAGCTGCAGGTTTAGCAATTACTCAGTATGCCGCAAAGGCAGCACTTCAATCCGAGGCTGGAAGAAAGCTGCTTGCTACAACGGCTTCTAAGGCTGCTAACTTAGCAGGTAATATCGCAAAAGAGCAGCTTACAGCTGGGTTTAATGCTCATATTAGGCCAGCACTGCCAAACGGCGATGCTATTCAGTCATCAGTCGCTCGTGCTCAGTCTGCGCTTCGTTCGGCTCAGACTTCAGTTTTGGCTGCTCAGGCCCAGCTTCAGTCTAATCTAGAGAATCGTTTTTCTCGCCCAAAGAACAAGCTTTCAAAGCAGCTTGCAAGCACTGCAGAGTCGCTTGAAGAGATGGGGGAGACCCTGGCCGAGCACCAGGATGCTGCCGCAGATATCGCAGTTGCAGATGTTGTTGAGGAAATTGCTGCTCAAAATGAACAGGATTCTGACGCTTTGTTAGCCTCTACCAAAAAACGCAAGACGCTCAGAAACGTTGCAATTGCTGGTGGCGTTGTGGCTGGTGCTGCTCTTGGTTTGGCTGCATACGGTGCTTATTCCATTGCTCCTCGCAAGCAAAATGACCGCCTGCTTCTGGAGCGTTGGCACGAGATTGCTCGTCATCGCTACGCTCACCGTGGCCTCTACAACAACGAGGCAGGCATTCCAGAGAACTCCCTGCTTGCTTTCCGTGCAGCTGTCGAGAAGGGCTTTGGCTCCGAAGTTGATGTTCACCTGACCGCAGACAATAAGCTGGTTGTTGTTCACGATTCAGCACTTGATCGCCTCTGTGGCGTACAGAAGATTGTTGAGGAGTCCACGCTGGAGGAGCTTCGTGGTTTGAGGCTTCTTGCTACTGACGAGCAGATTCCAACGTTTGAGGAAGTCCTTGAGGTTTATGCATGGAGTGGTTCCGGTGAGCTGCCTGCACCTTTGATTATTGAGGCTAAGACACGCAACAATAACGCTGAGCAGCTGACAGAAAAGATTATGCAGGCGCTTGATCTTCGTCCTGTTCGTGCATGCATCGAGAGCTTTGATCCTCGCGTTTTGCAGTGGCTGCGTCAGAACCGTCCCGAGATGCTCCGCGGTCAGCTCTCAGAGAATTTCCTGGTTGACCGTCAGACCAAGCACATGAATATTGCTACACGAGCTGGCGCTACAGCTCTCTTTGGTAATTCTGTTGGTCGTCCAGACTTCATTTCATACAAGTTTGAAGATCGCAAGAACCCCTTTGTTAAGCTGGCTTGCAATACCATGGGCGCACACCTGATTACCTGGACCGTTAGGAGCGAGGAGGACATGATTGCCTCCGAGCTTGAAGGTGCACCTATCATCTTTGAGGGATTTATTCCAACTCCCGCGTCGCTGATCAACTAGCTTTCCAATCGGTGAGAAGAACGTTTGGCGAGAAGATCGTTTGGCTTAAACTATGGCCAAAATTTATAGGTTTATCTGGGACTCCACGGGTTTCTCGCCCGCGGAGTTTCTTGTGAAAAGTTCCTTAAGATTATTGTATGAATATATGTACATATATCAATTTAAGGAGTAGACTAGGCATAACAACAACCCAAGGAGGAGCTATGAGCTCAAAGACAAAGGTGAAAATTGCTCGCATTGTCTGTTCTGCTGTTTTGCTAGGTATTGCTTACGCGGTTGAACACGCATTTGACCTGCAGCTCTGGCAGGCACTGTTGCTTTACCTGTTGCCTTACGCTGTTGCGGGATACGATGTTGTTCTAGAAGCATGGGAGAGCATCACTGAGGGTGAGTGCTTTAACGAAGACTTGCTCATGACCATTGCTACTGTTGGTGCCTTGCTCATTGGCTTTGTGCCTAACGGTTCTCCTATGTTTGATGAGGCCGTCTTTGTCATGCTGTTCTTCCAGGTAGGAGAAGTGTTTGAACACCTTGCTTCCGATAACAGCAAGAAATCTATTGCCAAGCTTATGGATATCCGCCCTGACAGCGCAACGGTTGAACGTGACGAACAGCTGCTTACTATCTCTCCAGAAGAAGTTGGGCTAGGAGAGATTATTGTGGTTAAACCCGGCGACCGTGTTCCTGTTGACGCAGAGATCGTCGAGGGTTCTACCAGTCTTGATACCGTCGCTCTTACTGGTGAGAGTGTGCCTCGTGACGCAACGGTGGGGGATAATATTATCTCGGGCTGCGTAAACCTTTCTGGTGTGGTACGTGCCCGCGTTACTCACCTCTTTGAAGACTCTACTGCTTCCCGCATCATTAAGCTGGTAGAGAGCTCAAACCAAAACAAGTCCAAGAGCGAGAAGTTTATTCGTCGTTTTTCTCGCGTGTATACTCCAGCAGTTGTTTACAGTGCCATTGCGCTGGCGTTTTTGCCACCACTGCTTTCGGGGGACTTTGTAGCTAACGCTTCTACCTGGGCTGTAAGGGCGCTTACCTTCCTTATTGCATCTTGTCCGTGTGCGCTGGTAGTTTCCGTGCCACTGGCCTTCTTTGGCGGTATTGGCGCTGCTTCGAAGGAGGGCATCCTAATCAAGGGCTCTTCGTACATTGATATGCTTTCTACCCTTGATACCGTTGCCTTTGACAAGACCGGTACGCTGACTGAGGGTGTTTTTGAGGTTCTGGCTGTTCATTCTCAGACCATTGGCGAGAAGGACCTTCTGCACCTAGCTTCTCACGTTGAGATGCACTCCACACACCCCATTGCTGCAGCTCTTCGTGCTGCTTATCCAAGCGAGGACGATGACTGTGTTATCACGGACATCAAAGAAATTGCTGGTCAGGGCATTTGCGCTAACGTGAATGGTAAGAGCGTTGCTGTTGGCAACAGCGCACTTATGGAGAGCGTAGGAGCTTCTTGGAAAGCGTGCGAGAACCACGGAACCATCATTCACGTGGCTGTTGATGGGACCTACATGGGCCACATTGTTATTTCTGACCGCGAACGAGCTGATGCTCCAGCAGCAATCGCTTCCCTCAAAAACGTTGGCGTTTCTAAGGTTGTTATGCTCACGGGCGATAAACGCGACGTTGCAGAAGAGATTGCAGCTAAGATGGGCATCACCGAGGTTCGCTCTGAACTGCTTCCACAAGATAAGGTTGCTGCAGTTGAAGGTCTTCTCGCCCAAAAGACAGCTGGTAAGTCCCTTGCTTTTGTCGGTGACGGCATCAATGATGCACCCGTTCTTGCACGCGCTGATGTAGGCGTTGCTATGGGCGTTTTGGGGTCTGATGCTGCTATTGAGGCCGCTGACGTAGTTCTTATGGACGACAAGCTTTCTAAGCTCTCAAAGGCCGTAAAGATTGCTCGTCATACCTTGGGTATTGCAAAGCAAAATATTGTGTTTGCTATTGGAGTTAAGGTTGCTGTTTTGATCCTTGCAGCCTTTGGTTTGGCTCCCATGTGGCTAGCGGTCTTTGGAGACATAGGCGTTATGGTGCTTGCGGTTCTTAATTCCACTAGAACTTTGAATATAAAGTCGATCAAGTAAAAGAGTCAGGGCTGCTGGCCTAAAAAAGAGCGCTCGCAAAGGAGCGCTCCTACAAAGGTTGTTTTCACAAACGGCTGTTTCTACACATAGCCAATTACAAATTACTGAGCCTTCTTACGAAGTCTACGAGCACGGTTTGCAAGATTGCGGACCGTGCTTTCCATGCCATGAGGAACGTAGGTTAGCGACTCTAAATCTTCTGGAAGGTAGTCAACAAGACTGACAGGCTCTGTGGGTGTGAAATCTGCTGGTACAGGACCTGGAGCAATCAGGTAGGCATGAACCTTAGCGCCTTGAGCACCAAGTTTTTGTTCGTACTCACTAGGAACATCGTGAGGAAAATCGTCTTGAGCATCTCGCGTTTTCCAAATAAAGTTGTAACCAGCAACTTCAACTTGCTCAAGAGAAAAATCAAAAAGTGGTTGGCTGTCCGTTTTAAGACGAACAACGCCCTCTTTAGCCAAAACATTTCTATATTGCATAAGACGCTCAGCATCAGTGAGACGCATCTTTGCCTGCCTGATTCGAGGAAATGGTGCAGGGAAGTTGAGATAAATAACAGAGACCTCTTCTGGCGAGAAGTACTCATCAATCTTCATGCCGGTACCAGGTACTACGATGGCGTTAGGCACTCCTGCTTCATAAATTGTTTTAGCAGCATATGAAATACAGATAGGTTCTGTATCAATGGCTACAAAAAGCACGTTAGGATTTGCCTTAGCTTGAGCAGCAGTAAAAGATCCCTTACCGCAGCCAAGGTCTACACGGACCTCAGAGAAGGGGACATGTCCCTCAGCAGTAATTGGCGCACACGCAGAAGCCCACGTACCTCTCAAAGCCTCTGGATGAGGCTCAATGACGCTGGAATACGCCTCTAAGCGCTCTTCCAGAACAAAGTTTTTAGGCAAACGTGCATGTAGTGCGCGCAAAGTAACTCCTCAACAAGCAGGCAAAATCAGCGTTTCTTTACAGAAGCTGATCAAGCGTTTCTCCGTACGAAGGTAGGAATTCTGTCATAAAATCACGCACTTCTGGAAGAGAATCTGCTAAATCTTCAACAACTCCACGAGTTGAGGCTTCAGCGGTAATAAATTCTGAGTTTCCAGACTGAGCCTCCTCAATACACTTAATGAGTGCTGCAATCTTATCTGCAGCTTTAATAAGCTTTCTAAGATAAGCTTCACTCTCTGAAGCCTCAGCGCTGTGAGTAAGCACCTGAGCATAGGCATCTTGCAGGTCTTCTGGCAGTGTGGAGAGAATGGTTTTCTCGGCACGTGCCTCTACCTGATGATACGCATCTCTAATCTCTGAATTAGCATACTTTACAGGCGTGGGCATGTCTCCGGTGATAATCTCTGATGCATCGTGATATATACCAATAAGAGCTGCACGATCTGCGTCAAGATTTCTGTGGTAGCGCACATTTGCAATAGTTGCGAGGCAGTGAGAAATAACGGCCACGTCAAGGGCGTGTTCAGCAAGGCTTTCTGATCGAGAATTGCGCATAAGCGACCAGCGCTCAATGTAGCGCATGCGAGAAATAAGTGCAAAAAAACTGAACTGCGACGAAGAATTCTGAGACATTGCCCCTCCTTAATTTGTTTTCTTAACCTTACCACGGATACCGGACAAAAACTGTTTTGACACAACTATGCAATGTAGTCATAGCAAATATGAAGTAATCAAATACTTTAGATGTTTATATGAAATTATTGATATCTGAACATCCGTTCATGGGTATTTTTGCTCCGCTTACCGGCAACCATGGCTAACTTATTCCAAAGGAGTTAACCCGGGCTTACTATGCAAGTAAACCTCGTCCGTTTAAAAGAAGTGAGCGGACAACAAAGGAAGGATGGGAAACATGAGTAAGTATGCTTTTGTAGGCGGCAAGCTCGTTGATGGTACTGGCGCTGCTCCAGTTGAGGACTCCCTTGTCCTTATCGATGACGACAAGATTACCTATGCTGGTCCTCGCAAAGAGGTCCCAGAAGGATATGAGGTACGTGACGCATCTGGCCATACCGTAATGCCTGGTCTTGTTGATACACACCTGCACTTCTCCGGCAACCTGACCGACAACGATAACGACTGGGTTATCGAGTCCGTTGCTCAGAAGCAGGCATGTGCAGTCAAGCAGGCTTATGACGCTCTTACCCACGGCCTTACCACTGTCGTTGAGATTGGCCGCAATGGTATTGCTATCCGCGACCTCGTTAACATGGGCATTATGCAGGGTCCTCGTATCTTTGCTACCGGCCTTGGCCTTTGCCGCGTTGCTGGTCACGGTGACTCTCACCACCTGCCACTGCAGATTTCCAAGGACGGACACCCTTGGGGCGACCAGGTAGACGGTCCATGGGAGCTTCGTAAGGCAATTCGTCGTCGTCTCCGTGAAGAGCCTGACGGCATCAAGATCTGGGCAACTGGTGGCGGTATTTGGCGCTGGGACTCCGACCGTCTGCAGCTCTTCTGCACCGAGGAGATCAAGGCAATTGCTGACGAGTGCGCACTGGTAGGCATTCCTCTGTACGCTCACTCTTACAACAACTTTGACGCTGCATATGACTGCGTCCGTTTTGGCTGCAAGCAGCTCATTCACGGCTTTGAGCTTGACGAGCGCACCATGAAGCTTATGGCTGAGCAGGGAACATACTTCACCCCAACCATCGGCTTCCTGCCAACTTGGTACGGAACTTATCCACCAGACTGGACTCCAGAGCTTGACGCATTCCCAGGCGAGACTGTTGTCGAGAAGGGCCTTGCACGCACCTACGCTAACCTGCGTAAGGCTTATGACATGGGTATCACCATTACCATCGGCTCCGACTCCTTCAGCTTTGTCACTCCTTACGGCTACGTCACCATTGATGAGATGTATGACTTTGTCGAGAAGGTTGGCATCTCCATCCTTGATACTGTTGCAGCTGCTACTTACAACGGCGCAAAGATGCTGGGCAAGGAGAACGAGTTTGGTGCTGTCAAGGAAGGCCTCTCCGCTGATATCCTCGTAGTCAAGGGCGACGTTGCTAACAACATCCGCGACCTCACGCCTGAGAACATGGACGTCATCATGAAGGAAGGCAAGATTATTGATCGCGGTAGCTTCTAAGCTTCCTGTTCGATAATTTGTAACGCGAAGGTTGGGCCCTGACTCACTTAAGCGTCAGGGCCCACTTTTGCAAGCAAGAAGTTTATTCTTTGATATAAAAGTTTGACATTTGAAGGAGCTCACTATGTCTGAACCAAAGCAGGTGAAAATTGTGCTGCTTACCGGCTATTTAGGCGCAGGTAAGACCACTATTTTGAACCATATTCTCTCTAACACTGAAGGTATTCACGCAGCAGTTATCGTCAATGATATTGGCGAGATTAACGTTGATGCTGGTCTTATTAAAGACGGCGGCTACGCTAAAGAAGGCGACGTTATTCCTCTGACCAACGGTTGCCTCTGCTGCACCCTTTCTAATGACTTGGCACTTCAGTTGGGTGATTTGGCCGATACCGAGGAGTTTGACTACATCATTATTGAGGCTTCGGGCATCTGCGAGCCAATCCCCATTACCTATAACATTTCTGCATTCTGCAATCAGAGCCAGCATGCAACTAATCACTCTCACCTCAACCTTGATAACATCGTCGCAGTTGTTGACTGTGCTCGCATGTTTGAGGAGTTCCACAACGGCGCCGATCTTCTCGACCCAGATATTGAAGAGGACGACATTGAGAACCTGCTCATTCAGCAGATTGAGTTCTGCTCTACGCTGGTGCTCAACAAGACCGATCTGGTTACTCCAGAGCAGCTCCACGAGCTCAAGGCGCTTGTTCGCGGCCTGCAGAAAGACGCCGTTATTGTTGAGGCAGTCAACGGTGACATTCCAATGAGCGAGCTTATCAATACGGGCCGTTTTGACTTTGACAAAGCCTACGCCTCCGCTGCCTGGATGGATGCGATGGAGCACCCTGAGGAGCACGAAGACCCAGAGGTTTTGGAGTACGAGATTACTACCTTTGTGTATCGCCGCCGTCAGCCATTTGACCTGGACAAACTTAACCAGTTTGTGGCTAGCTGGCCCAAGAATATCATCCGCGTCAAGGGTAGCATCTGGATTTCGCAAGACCCCGAGATGAGCTACGTATTTGAGCAGGCTGGCAAGCAGGTCCAGTTCTACGAGAACGGCATGTTCTACGCTTCGCTGCCAGAGGATGAGCGAGAAACCCTTCTTGACGAGAAACCCGAGCTACGCGCAGAATGGAATGATGAACTGGGCGATCGTCAAACTAAGCTGTGCTTCATTGGCCGTCATATGAACCATGAAGAAATTGAAGCCGGTCTGGATGCATGCCTTACTGAATATGCTCCTGACGAGTTTGACTACTAGCGTTTTCAGCGCCAAGAGCTCCGGCGCTTGAGACGAGGGACCCAGTTTATCCGGGTCCCTTTTTTAGGTTAGAGGTGCCTAATGACCAAGATTGAGCAGCTTAAAGACTGGATTCAGTCGTCAGATAACATTGTTTTCTTTGGTGGCGC
>CAURGZ010000020.1:0-20197 GCA_963524285.1 uncultured Atopobium sp. | reverse complement strand
CCATACGCATAAAAAGCCTCCCATTTCTTATGTCCAAGAAATGGGAGGCAGTTCATATGCGGGTGGTTATGATTTGAGGCTTTAGCCTGTTGAGCGCGTGTAACGCGCGACACACAAAACCACCCGCTATGCGGGTGGAGAATATTCTTTTGCTTTACAAATTAAAATCCTTCCTCCTTAAATGCGGAAGGTCGCCCTATCCCGAAGAACTCGCGCAGCCGCGCTGCGCCACCCTTGTCGAGACCGTATTGGGCGGTGACCTTTCCGCCCTTCATCTCGGTAACCCTGTCGCAGGCGGCCAGTGCCAGCTCGAAGTCGTGCGTTACGACGAGGACGAAGGCCCCGGATGCGGCAAGCTCCCGCAGCAGCGTGGCCGTCTGCGCCATATGGGCGTAGTCGAGCCCGCTCGTCGGTTCGTCAAAGACCAGTACCCTCTTGCCGCAGAACATGGCAGCCGCTATGGCGCACCTCTGCTTCTGCCCTCCCGACAGCGTCAGGGGGTGGCGCCCCCTGACGTCGAGGAGGTCCAACTGGCCGAGCACCGACTCCAGGTCTCGGGTACCAGGGTTGCTCGCCCCCAAGACGACCTCCTCCTCGACGCTATCACAGAAGAGCTGGTGGTTGGCTTCCTGCATCACCTCGTAGCTAAGGGGCAGCCTCTTTCTCGCGGAGAGCGCGGCGCCGTCGATTTCGATGCTGCCTCGCTGTTCCCTGGCAAGCCCGCACACCACCGAGGCGAGGGTCGACTTGCCCGCACCGTTGTCTCCCACAATCGCCTCGACGTGACCCGACCCGAACTGCGCGTCGGGGACGGAGAGGGAGGGGGCGGCATGTCGTGAGTATGAGAAGACGAGATCGGCGAGATGCATCTCGTGCATGGGCGTGTCTTTCACTGGGGCGACTGTCCTCGGGAGGTCGAATCCCTCCAGCTTCACGGGTCGTATGCCCGTCTCGAGGCGCTGGCTGCGGGTCAGCGAGGCGAGCTCGCCCATGGCGAAGACATTGGAAGCCTTCCCGTCGTCCAGGTAGACCGCACGGTCGACTATGCCCTCGAGGTACCACGTGCGATGCTCGGCGACGAGGATAGTCTTGCCTTTCGACCTTAATATGCTCAAGGTACGTCGCAGCTCCCTGATTGCGGGGAAGTCGAGGTTCGCCGATGGTTCGTCCAGCAGGAGCACCTCCGGTCCGGTAGCATAGACGCTCGCGATGGCAACACGCTGCTTCTCGCCACCCGAGAGGCGGAAAATGTTGCGATTCATGAGTGCCGTGATGCCCAAATCAGCCGCGGCTTCGTTCACCCTACGTGAGATCTCGGCTCGCGGCATCCCACGGTTCTCGCAGCCGAAGGCCACCTCGCTTGTGGTGTCGAGGGTGTAGAATTGCGTGCGGGGATTCTGGAACACGGTCCCTACCCGGCGGGCCACCTTGTACTGAGGACAGGTGGTGGGATCCATGCCGCCAACCCTCACGCGCCCAGTCAGGTCACCGTCAAAGAACTCGGGTATCATGCCGTTCAGCAGGCGGAGGACGGTTGACTTTCCGCAACCGCTCTTCCCGCACAGGAGCACGCATTCCCCCGCCTCCACGTCAAGCGACAGCGACGATAGGCTTGGGGATTCTGCTCCACGATAGGAGAAGCTGACGTTGGTGAGCGATATCATCGGCTGACCCATCGTCTCAGAGCCCCTTCCCGGCAATGGCGAACGCCGCCGCCGAAGCCGTTCCCGCAGCCACAAGCGCCAGAGCCAGCCAGTCCTGGGCGCGCAACCCAATCTGTGTCAGGCAGGTGTGAGGTGCTGGATCGTCCATGCCGCGGCAAAGAGCCGCAGCCGCGAGTTCGTCACTTATAGAGATCACGGAGGCGAAAAGCGGCACATAGATGTGGGCTATCGTCTGGATGGGATGGAACAGCCAGGATGAGAGGCCCGTTCCGATACCCCTCATCTTCATAGCGGACCTTATGGCGCGCCACTCCTCGCTAATAGTCGGGAAGCACCTGAAGGCCACCGATGTTGTGATTATGGCGCTCTTCGGCACCCCGCTTCCCCACAGGGCAGCCGCGAACTCGCTAACGCCGGTTGTCCCCACGGCCCAGTAAGCCACAAGCAGGCATGGCAGGACCTTGCGGACCGCCACTGCCAGGAATTGCACGAGGGAAAGCACGGCGCTTTGGCCCACCATGGGACCGATTAGCTGTTGGACGGCAACGAGCAGGGAAAAGACCGCGCAGTAGCGCAGGGCGGTGCTGGCCATGCCGCCGACTGCCACAATCAGGACGCAAACCAAAAAGACAGCGGCCTCGTAGGGCAGTGAGCGGCCGAGGAAGACGGCTATGTCGAGCAGGACGAGCAGGGTCGCCTTCGTTCGAGGGTCGAAGACAATGCCTCCGTTGTGACCCTGCTCCGTATATAGCTTTTCGAGGGGGTTCACAGGATTCCTGCCCGTCCGAGCTTGGCTGCGAGCAGCTTGCGCGCGATCAGCGAGCCCAAAATCGAGCTGATGACGATGGCGACCATCATGGCCGGAAGCACCCAGTCGGGCGTGAGCGCATAGAGCGTCTCGCAGAAGCTTGAGCTCATACCCCGCTCAAGGATGTCTTGGAAGAAATAGTCGCGCATGAACCAGATGGGCACGAAGCCTCCGAGCAGGTTCCAGGAGAAGACGGCGTGGCTTGCGGCGTTCCATGCGAAGCTGCGATATTTTCCAGCACGTGCGATGAGCACCGCAACGATGCCCGCAGGGACCGAGACAGCAGGTGCGATGGGGATGTGTCCCGAGGCGATGAGGACGAGGCTCGGAAGGACAGCGGCGATGAAGATGGGCACGCCCGAGGGTGACCTGGCGAGCATTATGTGGAAGATGGGTGCCGCAAGTAGGGCGACGAGGGCGGGCATGAGCAGAAACAGAATCGGCACCGGCATGCACACGATCCCGATGATGACGTAGACGGCCAGGTAGAGCGCAATGAACACGCCTGCGGAAATAGCAGCCCTCGAGGATGTACTCTTCTTTTGTGGTTCCATGATGTTTCCTTTCTCTTGTGGTTGATGAACGCCGTTGTCTTCGGAGGATGTCATCGTGCGGGCGTGTCGCCGTTGCCGTGCGGGTGCTTTGCGCGCCAGGCGTCAAGATCTGTCTGGAGTCCCCACAGTTTCGCGTAGGTCCCTCCCTTGGCAAGCAGCGACTCGTGGGTGCCGCTCTCCGCGACGCGACCGCTGTCGATCACATATATGGCGTCGGCGCGCGTCACCGTGCGCAGCCGGTGCGCGATGGCGACAACAGTCCTGCCCTGTGCGAGCGTGCCCATAGCCGCCTGCACCTCGGCCTCGTTCTCCGAATCGAGTGCGCTTGTCGCCTCGTCCAGAAGGACGATAGGCGCGTCTTTGAGGAGGGCGCGGGCGATGGAGATACGCTGGCGTTCACCGCCCGAAAGAGTCGAGCCGCCCTCACCGATAACGGTATCGTAGCCGTTGGGCAGTTCCATTATGAAGTCGTGGCAGCGTGCCGCCTTGGCCGCCTGAACGACCTCCTCGTGCGTTGCATTCGCGCGCCCGTAGCGGATGTTGGCCTCAATCGTGTCCTGAAACAGGTAGACATCCTGAAAGACAATCGATACCCGACTGAGCAGGTGCTCCGGGTTTATGGAGCGCTCGTCGAGCCCACCGAGCAGTACGTGCCCTGCTTGCGGGTCCCAAAAACGTGCGGCAAGCCTCAGAATCGTGCTTTTGCCTGAGCCAGAGGGTCCGACAAGTGCTGTCAGCTCCCTAGCCCTTATGTCCAGGCTCACGTTGTGAAGCACCTCGTTATCGTCGTAGCCGAACGACACGTGGTCAAAGGAGATGCTGCACTCCTCGGGGGCATCGGACTCGCCGGGCATCTCCGGCTCGCCCAAGAGAGACATAATCCGGCGGCCCGCCGCCGCACAGCGCTTCAATTCGGGCCAGCTCGTGAGGGCCACGGCAAGAGGCTCGAAAGCTCGCGTGCCGACGAGGAGGAAGAGGGAGAACCCCGTGGGGTCGAGGGAGCCGCCGGCCAGCAGGTAGACGCCGGCGAGGGTCATGCATGCCAGACCGCTGCGTAGAATTGCCTCCGACACCGCGCCGAGCGAGCCAGTCGCGCTCTCGTTTGCCATGCAGGCATCTCGGTAGCCCTTACATGCCTTGGCGAGGGTCGTGAAGCTCGCGCCCTGCAGGTGATGGGCCTTGATGGCGCGCATGCCCCTCAGATACTCCTGGATTCGGGTTGTTTGCTCCACTCTCGTTGCGGCAAGGCGCCTCTCCGCGCGGTTCTGTAAGCCCTGTGCAACGGCGGTGATGGCGAGAGACAGGGGCAGTCCAACGAAGAGGGCGAGGCCCATGCGCCAGTCGAGCAGGCAGAGCGCCCCCGTCGTGACGAGCGCCACGACACCGGCGCTGATGGCCTGGGCGAGCAGGTGCGTCATGCCCGTCTCAACGAGCGAGAAGTCGTTCATCATCGTCGTAGCGATGCCGCCAGCACCCTTTCCCTCGAGTTTTCCTAGGGGCAGCTTGCGGATATGCTCGGCCAGGCTTGTGCGACCCTCAGCGCCGACAGCGTAGCCGCTACGGAAAGTCACCTTGCATGCGATGTTCTCGACCGCGAGGGCAAGGACGAAGCAGGCGGCCATGCCAGCCCATGCGAGCCAGAGTTCGGCGTTGCTCAGTACGCCTGTGGCATAGAAACCAAACATGCAGTCGACAATCAGCACCAGACAGATGAAGGGTAGAAACCATACGAGTTGGGCAATGGTGTTCCAGAATGCGGGTCTGGCTATGCGCCTCGGTTCTCCACAGGTTATTGCTTCGATAATGACTCTCATAGCGACACCTCAGCTTTCTCTGTGCCAAGCTTCCAGTCGGCGGCTCTGTCGCCGGAGACCCACATATCTGCATAGGGCCCATCGACCCCTATGAGCTCGTCGTGTCTGCCCCGTTGCACAATCCGGCCCTTATCCATCACGATAATCTGGTTCGCCGACTGTACGGTCTCAAGTCTGTGGGCGATTGTCAGAACCGTTTTGCCCCTCGTCAGCTCCGCCAGAGCGCGGTGGATCGAGAACTGCGTCTGTGCGTCAGCGAAGGAGCTGGCCTCGTCGAGGATGAGGATAGGGGCGCTTTTGAGGATTGCCCGCGCTATAGCCACGCGCTGCCGCTCACCTCCCGACAGGCGGACACCACCTGCGCCGACGACGGTGTCGATTCCCTTCGGGAGCCGCGCGAGGAATTCGTCGCACTGGGCCGCCGAAGCCGCTGCGGCTATTTGATCCTCGGTCGCGCTGGGTAGTCCCATGGCGATGTTATCCCGGATGGTTCCTGCAAAGAGGAAGCTGTCCTGGAAAACGAAGGCAACGCTGTCCATGAGCGCATCGGTCCCCAGCTCGCGCACATCGACTCCCCCTATGCGGACCATTCCCTCATCCACATCCCAGAAGCGGCCGACTAGCTCGGCGATTGTGGACTTACCGGCGCCCGAAGGACCCACGATGGCACAAGTGCTGCCGGGCTCTACAGCGAACGACACCCCATCTACCGCGGGATTCTCGGCACCTGGATAGGAGAAGGTCACATGGTCGAATGCAATGCCCGCATCTTGGGGAGTCGCCCGGACATCCTGCGAAACCTGTCCTTGCGGCTCCAGATCAAGCACTGCGCACACACGCCCAACCGCCTCGTTGACCGTGTTCACGCTCTCGGCGAACATGCGCAATTTGAGTACTGGCGAGGAGGCGGCGGGACCGACCACGAGGGCGAAGACGCAGACGGCTGCGAGCGCGACGTCCGAGGGGTTGTCGAGGAACAGCGCTATCGCAACTGGGGCTGCGAAAGTCGCGACCGAAAGCGTGAAGACGCGGAAACGCACGTAGCCCGGGCGGATCTGGTCGGTCATGCCTACAGTGAAGTCCCGGTAGGCCTCGGTGTCGTCCTTGAAGCCGCGAAAGGACGCCGTGGTCTGGCCGAACGCTTTGATGGCGGGCATCCCCTCGACGTACTGAATCGCCGACGAGTTGATTCGTTCAAGGACATCGAAGTTCTTCTTGATTGCGCCCGTCTTCATGACCTTGGCCATCGCCTGCAGCTGACAGGCGATTCCAATGACAATTGGCGCAAGGCAGGCCAAGGCAAGCCAGACATTCGCGGTGAACATCAGGACGAAGAGGACGATGAGCGTGGCGAGAGCGCTCGCGAGGTCGGGCACCTGGTGGGCGAGGAATGCCTCGACCTGCTCGACATCCGCATCCATCACCTGCTCGACCTGCCCTATGGACGAGGAGTCGAGGTAGCCCATCGGGAGGCGTCCCACATGCTCTGCGACCGCGATGCGTATGTCGCAGACCGTGCGGTAGGCGTGCGCATGCGCGGCGATTCCAGCGATCCAGGAGGCTGCAGTTCCAGACAGAAGCCCCGCGAGGCCGACGGCTCCCCACCATAGCATGGAGCCCGCCTCGGAGGCCGAGCCAGATGCTACACCTGACATTAGAGAGGTTATGACCCGCCATGAGGCTAGATAGGGCACGAGCTGCAGCACTGACCCGATACAGCCGAGCGCAATGCCGCACACGAGAAGCCCCTTCCCTCGCTCAGAGAGGGCCAGCAGCCTGGCCATGCCCTGCTTCTTTTTCAAGTTTTTACCTGGGTCTTCCAGGTCTGTCTCGTCCTCCATGGACCCGTGCTCCTTTCACTGCTATCGGAACGAATTCGTTCCGTTTTTCTCTTAAATGCACTGACGGGAGCATCCATCTGGATGCTCCCGTCATCAGCCCATTTCTGCAGGCCGCTCAGAGCGGCGATTTTGCAACCTGCCTACATCAATAAAACAGCTTCTGCGCTATCTCGAATGCCTCCTGAGGAGAACGCTGCTCACACTCTGGTGCAAAACGCCCGTCGTACATGACGCCCCAGAGCCCGTACAGCATGAACAGCGCGCAGGCCTGTGCATTGCTCTCGTTTACGCCGAGACGGTTCTTGAGCTTGCCTGTCTGTATCCCTTCCAGCATGAGCTTGGTGTAGGGGCCTGCCATACGATCGATCATCTGGACCATGTCCCAGAGTTTGTAAGAGGCGTCGGGAACTGACTCACCCGGCTCGGGGTCGAAGGAGCGGACATATTCGTTGACGTCATCCGTTACGAGACTGCGCAGAGCGGCGATTCTTTCGTCGAACGGCTGGCCCTCGTCCTCCATGACTGCGCACTTGCGGTCCATGCGCTCCGAGATGAAGTCCTCCATGACGGCCACGTAGACGTCCTGCTTCGACTTGAAGTAGTAGTAGAACATGCCAGGAGCGCCGTTCACGGCATCCAGGATGTCGCGCACCGATGTACTCTCGTAGCCCTTCTCCGCGAAGAGCCTCGCTGCCGCATCCACGAGCTCCTTGCGTCGCTCTGCAGGTTTTTTGCTGTTCTTTCTCAAGCAATGCTCCGATTCCTTGTCCCATACCGATGGGTTTTTAATATCAGAACGAATGTCGGTCTAATATTAACCTTATCTAACTTTGATGTCAACGATAACGCAGCCGAGAGGAGGCCGATTACTGCGATTTGAGTCGTGTTATGCCCGAAGGCGGGCCCATAGACGGGGAGACCGTCTTCGCTCTATGAGGGTGAAGAACGACGACGTAGGGTATGCCTTTGACGCACGATCTCCAATTTCGCCGTGAATCTGAATTCCCGGATTTCATGGCGGCAAAAGGGCAGCCATCCTTTCGATGCGACATCCGGAGACTCGAGTGGCGCATCGGGTTCGATTCGATAGTCGGGGCGTGTGGAGGCCTCGGCGTTCGCTGTGGCGTTGCGTTTGGTTTCGGATTGAGAGGGTCGCTCTGCCACCACGCCGATCGTCTTGACGGGAGGTCGGCCCATGCGGTCGCCCTTAGCCTTCGAGCTCGGGGCAGGGCAGATTGCAGGCACATCGCATAAGGAAGACCCGCCAGTGTACATGCTCGGAAGCAGAAGCCAGGCGGGTTTTTTGTTTGCTAATTACTACAACGCATAGATATATATCTGCTACTGAGTTCGCTTCCATGAAAAAATATCTATTATTAAAAGCAATAAAAAAGATTCCTAAACAGATAGAAGAGTCCTTATGAACTACGTCCAAAAAGTTCCCGTTGCTATTTGTGGTGTTGCTTTAGGTTTTGCAGCACTTGGAAATCTTTTTAAGACTTCTTTCGAAGGTCTTTATCTTGCCTGCGGCATTATCTCTATTGCTCTTTTAGCTCTCTATACCCTCAAATTTATGGTGTCGACTAAAGTTGTGTTGCGAGAGCTCTCGGATCCGATTGGGTTTTCAGTTGCTGCAACATATCCGATGGCAGTTATGCTGATTTCGGTGTATATGAAGGCCGATATTGGTGACGCAGCACAATTATTTTGGTTTACAGGAATTGCGTTACACATCCTGTGCATAGCCCTCTTTACTTCTCGATATATTGCAAAATTTAATTGGGAGAATGTGCACGCCAGCTGGTTCATTGTGTATGTAGGTATTGTTGTTGCCAGCGTTACAGCGCCAGCGTTTAACTTTGAAACAAGTGTTGGCACGGTTGCATTTTGGTTTGGATTTATCTGCCTTGTGGTGCTTTTGATAGTTGTAAGCATAAAGTATGTTAAATATGGGCCGGTGCCTGATTCCGCTGAGTCACTCGCTTGTATTTACGCAGCCCCAACAAGCCTTTGTATTGCAGGATATATTCAATCTATTACGCCAAAGTCCGTTCCGTTTCTTTTGGTTATGCTGGCAATCGCTTCAATTATTTATGTAGTTTCTTTTGTGTGGTGCATCAGGTGTCTTACTAAACCATTCTTTCCCAGCCACGCCGCGTTTACTTTTCCTTTTGTAATTTGTGTCGTTGCGCGCACGCAGACGTCGGCATACCTAGCTGAACTCGGTCAACCCCTCCAATGGCTCGATGGAGTGGCCACTGTTGAAACGGTGCTTGCAGCAGGACTTTGTATTGTTGTGCTTGTACGACTACTTGCGTACGTGCGTGATCAGACTTTGTCTTGAGAGTGACGAAAGAGACGAATAGCTTGAGGTGATGCTTTGGATTTGTTTTGACAAGAGTCATTGCCTAAAGGTGATAAGGATTTCAAGTATTTTATCGTCAGGTTTTTATTATTTTTCGCATTTTGTGTTTGCTATATAGATTGTTACTATCATATCTATTGTGATAATACTACTTGCAATGATTGTTGTTGTAATCGTTATATTTGGGCTAAGTACGGCCATGTAAAGCATTGTTAGTGCACATATAGACGTAGAAATACCCATTACAAAACAGAGTTTTTTCTCGTCAATTGTTTTCTTTTCATCTTCAGTCATTGTGTTATATCCAGCAATTAAAGCAGCACCATGACCGGATAAAAGTATGAGAGAACAAATGCCAAGAATTGCGGTTAAGGACCATAATATAATTGAAGATAACATCATATTCACTCCAATCAGGAACGAACTGCTTGTTAATTGAATTATATACCTTCGAATTTAATTGGGTAATTGAATAATGCGAGTCCTTTCATCGCTATGTTCGTTAGCAATGACATAGTCTTCTACTGTCCAATGTAGTACCCACTTAGATTGGTTTTAGAAAAGAATAGGAAGCTTGGTAAACATGAAAGCAAAGTGAGCTATTAACCTCTTGTAGCTTTATAAACGGCTTCTATCGTGCCTCATTGTAAAGAATTATTTACGCTTCTAAATTTTCTTCTACCTCAAAAAGAATCCTGAGGGCTTCCTTGTATTTCTCGACACGTTTTAAGTCCTTCTTAGTGACCTTTTCTAGGCGGGACAAGTTTGAGTTGTGTTGTAGATCGTAAATTTTCACGTGTCGTGCAATATTATTTTTGCTTAGGTGGCGAATATAGTCCATGTACTCGACTTTGGGATCGTGATTCAAGAGAAGCAGAGCTTCAATAACCTCCTCATTCATGCCAGCTGCACGAATATTATCTACCGTGTAATTTGTGTCTTCTAGAACATCGTGCAGAAGCGCCACACAAGTCTCGGTTTCTTGACCCTCCCCGAAACGCTCAGCAAGACTGATGGGGTGGAAGATGTAGGGGATTCCTGCTTTGTCAACTTGGTCCTTGTGTGCTTCAAAGCAGAGCTTCATCGCAGCTTTAGTCATGGGTGTGTAATACATGAAGCCTCCTAGCATCAATGAGCAGCTTCTATGCTGATAGATTTATTTGATTAGTTTGGTTTCTTCTATTTTACGAGTTTTTGCTCTCTAAACCATAAGCTCTCTGAGCATCTGCCCATACGCTGTCGAGTCGCTGGTCATGCGCTCGCAGTGGTCATAGCCTTTCCAGATAGTTAACTTGGCCTCGGGATACACCTTAGGCAGGACCTTCCTTGCACGTTTCAAGTCAAAGTCCTTCTCGCCATACGTGAAGATGCAGCGGCGTTGTACGTCGGGACTAAGAGCGGGCAGGTCAACGTTGCTGCAGTCGTGAATGATGTTCTGGATGCTTTGGTCGCTCAGCGCAATAAAGTGCTCTGACATAGGTTTAGCTGCAACTTTTCCGTAAAGTTGTTCCATCTTTTGCACAGATAACTCGGGGTCTGCGATGGCTTTGCGGTGCTTGGCAAGAAATACTTTCTTGAGCACAAACTCAAGCGCGGAGGCAAGAAATCCTTCTGTCCAGAAGCTTGTTCCCTCAAAGAAGAGGTGGTCAAAGACTAAATCGGGAAACTTGAGGAGTTCAGATAGAACTACGCCGCCTAGGGACGCACCAAAACCAAGGGAGAGATGGGTTATGTCGTGTTCCAGCAGCCAGTCATGAATCTGCGCAGCTTCTTGAGAGGCCGAGACATATTCCGTTGCATTTTCATCCCCGTGAGCGGCAAGATCTGGGACCAGATAGCGCAGGTCATCGCCCATGTTATTCACAAGAACTGTTTTCATTCCCTTTGCAGATGAGAGCATGGGATGAATTAGCAATACGGTAGGCGTGCTTTGAATACAAGTCTTGGGCTCAATGAGGTGCATCTTCATGATAGTTCTCCATCTGTTGTTCACCTGCGATTATATCCCTGCTGGGCACACGGATTTACAGTTTGTTCACCAAAGCTGACATTTTCCGCGAACGGTAGAGATGGAGCTGCGAGGGATGACCGAGAGGAAGGCTCGAGATTTATTTCTGTTCTCGCATCAAATCAAGAAATGCATCAGGTGCATTGCTGATTGAATTCCAAATCTTTGGAAAACCCCATGCTGTCAGAAGTCTCATAACTGATGGAAAGTTCTCTGGGTATGCATTATGTCCAGCATTCGATAGAAAGCCATGCTCTAAAACCGCCTCAAATTCCCACGTAAATGGAGGTCTACCATTAGTAGGAATAGACTCATAGGTATTCTCCCAGTTAAGAATTCCGGCATCTAAAAATCCACCTAATAATTCACATGATGGTTTGTAGTTTGATCTACATTCTTCGTAGGACACATCATCTGGCCAGTATCCATACCAATCAAGAAGACCAATAGACTGTTCTGGTTTCTCGCCAATTCTATAGAATCCATACCATCCTGCACCGTAACAACCATCTCTGCGACTGTGTCGTTCAATTCTCAAATGAATTTCCTGATTTGGTGTGTCGTCAACATGTATCAAAAATGACAGTTGTGAACTATTAAGCAGCAGTGTCCTTTGTTTTTCTTCTTCAGGAGTCGTATTAAGCCATGGAAGTAGTGACAAGATGGTCTCATGCTCTGCTTCAGATTGCCCCCAACCCTTAAAGTTCATGCCATGGTTGCTGCGTGTATACATGCGCTTAATTACATATGGTGAGAAAACCTTTTGACACCTAAAGTTATGAATCAACTCTCTACTCATTACAATTCTAATGAGCCCTCGTGAGCCTCTATGCTTGCCTAGTACAGCGATTTTTTCATATCCATCGCCCCATTGAATTGGAAGACAATAAACCTTTGTTCCAGGAGAAAAATGTCGCGTCCCATGAACAATGGTATGGTCTTCTCCAAAAGGATGTTCGTCAATTACGTTACCAACCAGACACCAAATCCATTCTGGGAGTTTATTTGTTTTTATATAATCCCAGTAATCTCCTTCTGTGCTCGGAGTAGTTTTCTTTTTTCTACGGCCAAAGTCATAGTCTGGTCCGAACATTTTCTTTATATGATCCAATTTGGATAGACATCTATCAAGAAGTGAACTTTCCGCTGCAGTATAGAGAAGTCCAGCTCCTTTAGGATCTTCGGTAACGCACTTGGTGATGATTGCATAGATGCATTCTTCGTTTAAAACAAGCTCGTTAATACTAGAAAGTAATTCAGCATCGTCTGTAATATCTATGCCATAGCTATCAAGAATTTTTTGATAGCTATAAGCATTCTCTTGTTCGCGTATTTCGGACTTAAATAAACAAGCAAATTCTTCAAGCACTCCAGGAATTTGATAATGGGGTATGTCAAACGGTATATCAAATAAGCTTACGTTGTTGTCGATGTAGTCGCAAAAATCGTGTAGTTCAACAAAATGCCCAGACCAGGAATTAGTTGTTGCAAGGAACCAGCCAGCTAAATCCGTTAAGTTCTGTACATACATAGACGTCTCCCAAACAGTGAACTCACTTGAGTCAAAACAACAATTACTTAATGCGGTTTACTATCTGCGCATATCAAGTCCAATCTGTGACTCAACTTTCAGCAAGTTTAATAGGAGGCGAACTTTTAACTGTCCAGTGTATTACCCACTTAGCTTGCCGTATGAGTGCCATACTCCTGCAAAGTTACGTACAGATGTACATAGCCTGTCCTCGCTATATAAAATCTTGCTGATATGAGACACTAAGTAGCGTTAAATAGTCGTGCTGTATACTCAGGATTATGTGAAGTTTGAACGCTTACATTTTGTGGACGTAACTTCTCCACTGATGACAACAGGACAGCATACTGACCCGGTCAAGAAAGGAAGGCTCATGGCATACGAGTCTCGCGAAGAAATAGACAGCAAATATAAGTGGGATCTGTCCTCAATGTTCCCTAGTGATGAGGCATTTGAGGCCGGGCTTGAGGAGCTTAAGGCTTACTGCCCAAAGCTGCTTGCGTTCAAGGGCAAGATTTCTACCTCCGCTCAGGCTCTTCTGGAGTATCTGCAGCTTGAGGACCAGATGAACCTTCTGCTCTACAAGATTATCAACTACGCCGAGCGCAAGAGTGACGAGGATACCCGCGTAGCCAAGTATCAGGCATACGTCGCAAACGCTACCAGCGCATATACGCAGGTTGGTGAGGCAACTTCTTGGTTTGCCGCAGAACTTCTTGCAATTCCAGCAGAATCTGTCGAGAAGTTCTATGCAGAGGTTCCAGCTCTTGAGTTTTATCGCCGTAAGCTCAACAAGATCTTGAACCAGCGCGAGCACACCCTTTCTGCTGAGGAAGAGGCACTGCTGGCACGTGCTGAAGAGCTGGCTGTTCAGCCAACCAACATCTTCTCCATGTTTGATGACGCAGACCTCACCTTCGACGATGCAGTTGATTCTGAGGGCAAGTCTCATAAGCTGACCAGCGGTTCATTTGTTCCTCTGCTGATGGATGCTGACCGCGTCCTGCGTGAGTCTGCATTCAAGCAGCTTTACAGCCGTTTTGGTGAGTTCCGCAACACTTCCGCTGCAATTCTGACCAGCCAGGTTAAGAACCTGCAGTTCTTCTCGTCATCTAGAAAGTATGCAAGCTCCCTTGAGGCTGCTCTTGCAGAGAACGAGATTCCTGTTGAGGTTTATAACAACCTGATTGACGCTGTTCACCAGAATTTCCCAGCGTTCTATAAGTACGTTGACCTGCGCAAGCGCGTCATGGACTTAGATGAGCTGCACTTCTGGGACGTCTACACTCCTCTTGTTGACGATGTTGACATGAAGTTCACCTACGAGGAGGCTTGCGATCTTATTGTTAAGGCGCTGGCACCTATGGGCGAGGAGTACGTCAGCCTGGTCAAGAAGGGTCTGGAGAGCCGTTGGGTTGACGTGTACGAAACCCCAGGTAAGCGCTCCGGTGCTTATTCCGCAGGTGGCAAGGGCATGAACCCTGTTATGCTCCTTAACTTCCAGGGCGGCCTCGACGACGTCTACACTCTCATTCACGAGATGGGCCACTCCCTGCACACGTATTTCTCGTCCCACAACCAGGAGATTACCTACTCCGATTACTCCATCTTTGTCGCAGAGGTTGCATCTACCTGCAACGAGGCGCTGCTCTCGCACTACCTGCTTGAGCACGAGACCGATCCCGCGCGCCACGCGTACATCCTCAACCACTTCCTTGAGGGCTTCCGTGGCACCATCTATCGCCAGTGCATGTTTGCCGAGTTTGAGCGCGACATCAGCCAGATGAATGCTGACGGTGTGGCTCTGAACGCCGAGGTTCTCTCCGAGCGCTACGGCAAGCTTTGCGCAGAGTACTTTGGACCTGGCATTGAGCTGGACGAAGAGATCAAGCTAGAGTGGTCGCGCATTCCTCACTTCTACTACAACTTCTACGTCTACCAGTACTGCATTGGTTTCTCGGCAGCTATTGCCCTGTCGCAGCGCATCCTTTCTGAGGGCGAGCCTGCGGTCAAGGACTACATTGGCTACCTGTCCGGCGGTTGCTCCAAGACTCCAATCGAGCTGCTCCGCGGCGCTGGCGTTGACATGGCAACTCCAGACCCCGTTAACGCTGCGCTCAAGTACTTCGGCGAGCTTGTTGATCAGCTTGAGCGGGAGCTCAACTAGGCGCGAGTTAGGCGCACAACAAAGGAGGATTTATGCAGGCACGATTTGTTCACCGCTGCACCCACGTTTTGGATAACGAGAAAACCGTCGAGTTTTACAAGAAGGCTCTGGGATTTCGCGTTGACCGTGTTAAGGGGCCAGAGGACGGCTCTTGGACTAACACGTTTTTGGTAAACGACTGGTCTCCTTTTGAGCTGGAGCTCACGTGGAACCGCGGTTGGGTAGACCCCTACGACAACGGCGGAAAAGACACTCACATTGCGTTCCGCGTTGACGATTTTGATGCGTTCCACGCGCTTCACGAGGAGATGGGCTGCATTGTTAAAGAGAACCCAAAGATGGGTCTCTACTTTATCGCAGACCCTGATGGCTGCTGGATTGAGATTCTGCCAGAGAAGTAAACATGACTGACTACGGTTTACTTGCAAAACAGATTGTCTCGCTTGCCGAGGTTGACGCTCACTGGCTGCCGGTGTTGTCCAACGCTGCAGCTCTTCTGTGGGACGCGCTTGACGACGTCAATTGGGTGGGGTTCTACCTGGTAGATCCTGTTACGGTGTCGGGAGCGGAGCTGGGCGCGGGTTTGGGCGTGGAGTCGGATTTAGACTTGGAATCGGGTGCAGCCCTAAGCGCCCACGAGCCGCGCACTCCTGAGCTGCGCCTAGGACCGTTCCAGGGCAAAGTTGCCTGCGTGCGCATTCCCTTTGGTCGGGGAGTGTGCGGCACGGCTGCGGAAACAAAGACAAGTCAGCTGGTAGAGGACGTGCATCAGTTCCCGGGGCATATTGCATGCGACTCTGCATCAAACTCTGAGGTGGTCGTTCCTATCGTCAAGGATAACCAGGTAGTTGGCGTGCTGGATATTGATAGTCCGAGCGTGGCTCGATTCACCCAGGAAGATCTCACCGGTCTTGAGCAGGTGGTAAAAGCGCTTGAGAGCTGTGTGAATTTCTCGGACTTCTGTTAAATACGACTACAGAGTTAACATTTGGGTACACAAATCATGTACAGGCAGATTTGCTTGTGCATGATTTTTATTTACACAGCATTCACGGAGAGGTCTGCTCATGAAGAAAATCGTATTTATCATCGGTTCTGGTCGAAAGAACTCGTTTAACAAAACGCTGAGTCAGGTTGCGGCAAAGGCACTTGAGGGCAAGGCAGAGATTAAGGTTGTTGACGTTTTGGACGTCCCTCTGCTCAACCAGGACGAAGAATTCCCAGCTCCTGAAGGTGTCCAAAAGGTTAGGGATGCCGTCATGGCCGCTGACGGCGTATGGCTCTTTACTCCGGAGTATAACTACAGCATTCCCGGCACCGTTAAGAACATCTTGGACTGGCTAAGCCGTCCGCTCACCTCCGATTACGAGAAGAAGTCCGAGACCGCCATTGCTGGCAAGGTTGTTACTGCAAGCGGTGTTGGTGGCAAAAACAAGACTGCAGGATCGCTCGCCGTGGTAAAGCAGCAGTTCCTGGCTCTGCGCACTAAGCCAGTTGAGCCGTTCAATGGCTTCTCGCTTCCTGTTACCGCTTGGACTGAGGGAACTTGGGAGCCAGAGCCTGAGGTTCACGAGGCAATTGCTCAGCAAGCAGAGGATTTTCTCGCCGCACTGTAAGGTGCGCGCCTAGCGAACGCGACCACATGCTCGCGACCGCCCACATAGCGCCCGGTGCGCCTGATTTCTTCAAAGAATCTGTAACTTTTGCCTAAATACGTAAAAGAAACTGTGGATTTGCCTGATTTCATCAAAGAATCTGTGCCTCAAATACAGATTCTTTGCACTTTTCAGGCTCGCGTGGCGCATCTGGCGAGAAACCCGCGCAGCTCGAAGCTCGCATGGCGCGCCCGACCCGCGCACTCAAAAGCCCAGCGTGCGCGCACGTGCGCACAAAAAGAGCCCGGATGCCGCGCAATAGCATCCGGGCTTTGGTGTGTCTAGACGGAGGAGAGGGCCGTTACTAGACAAGATGTGTATCGTACCTTGTTCGTGTACTGCGTTTATTCCCGCTTCGCAGCTTGTTTACACGAGCTTTACGTAAGGAGTCACTTCTCACTGTTGAGCGAAGCCTCTGCCGGTAAGCGGTTCCCGCGTGCTACTTACCAACAAACTCCGAAATAGTCTTGTACAGATCGCTTGCCTGGAAGTCCTTGATGACCTTGGAATCTTTCCTCTGGTCGCAGACCTCAAGCAGAGCCTTCAGGGAAGCCTTATCGGGGTCAGTCTGATAATCTGCCTCGGCCTGAATGAGCTTGTACTTGGCAATGACCATGTCCATGAGCTTGGCGTTGTTGCCCTCGGCGTTTGCGTCGTCAAGGCCATCAAATGCCAGCGTAGAAACAACTCCGTAGCCGCCGGTCAGGAAGTGGTTGCCCACAAAGTCGTTAGGATTGACCTTGTTGTCAATGACAGGCGAGTTCTTGGTGTTAGTGAGCAGCACCAAGCTGGTGTTGTTGTAGACGTCAATGACGGTAAGCGTGCCGGTCCAGCCGGTGTGGCCAACGGTTGCTGCGTTTGCAATTGGCGAGAAGGCCCACTGGTAGCCAATGTGACCCTTACGTCTCCAGCCCAAACCGTAGGTGACGCTGGTGTCCTTTGGTTTGATGAACTGGTCGTGAACGTCCTCGCTGAAGAGCATGGTGTTGCCGTAGCCACCACGGTTCATAACGGTCTGGACAAGAACAGCCAGGTCGGAAGCGTTGGCAAATAGACCAGCGTGACCAGAGATACCACCCATTGCGTAGTAGGCCTTCTCGTCATGGACGGTGCCCTGAATGGTATCGGTACGCATGTTGTCAAAGGTAATGAGGCCGTCGCGAGTGTTGCCGTTAAGCTCGGTAGCTGCGATTCCGTCAGCCTTGAAGCCGTTGTCCAGTGGGTTGAACGTGACGTTCTTGAGTCCCAGTGGCTCGTAGAGAGCTTCCTTAACGTACTGGTCAAGACGCTTATTGGTGATCTTCTCGATGATAAAACCAAGGAGCATGTAGTCTACGTCGGAATAGGCAGTCTTAGTACCTGGGACGTACTGCAGAGGAGTCTCGATGATTTTCTGCAGAATCTCGTCGCGATTCTGAGAGTACAGCTTCTGGTTTGCGTTTGGCTGTGGATCGTCAGGCTTCTCTGGGTTGTAGTTGCGGTTGTGGTACTGAGGATCTGGTGGGAATCCAGCCTGGTGCTCAAGAATCTCACGAACGGTAAGCTCGTTCTTGCCCAGGATCTTATCGCCCTCCTGGTCCTTGAAGTCTGGAATGTACTCCTGAACCTTCTTGGAAACGTCCAGTTGACCGTCGGTAACTAGCTTCTCAATTGCCAGGTTAGTGGCATACATCTTTGTGTTAGAAGCCAGGTCATAGAGGGTGTTGTCGTCAACAGCCTTGCCGTCTTTGATGCGAGAGCCGTCCTTGTTGTAAGAATTGACGTTGCCGTAGTTAGTCTTCTTGATAATCTTGCCGTACCTGGTAACAACTAGCTGGGCAGAGGTAAAGCCGTTGGCAATCTCTGCGTTTATGATCTGGTCAATCAGCTTGAAGTTGTCGTTGTCGGCGTAATCTTTGGTGCCGTCAATAAGCGTTGGGTAGCCAATCTTGACCTCAAAGGTTGCCTGGGTCTCTTTAACGGTGCTGACCTGCAGGCGGTTATCGCCGTTGACGGTTACATCAGAGATGTCAATCTGGTTCCAGGAAGAGCCGTCAAGCTTGTCGGTTGGAACCTGGTGACCGTTTACAAAGAGCGCAAAGCTCTGAGGCTCGGAGCTCTTTACATAGACGGTGCCCTGACCAGCAAAGCAAACAAAGCTGTTGAGCTGGTTGGTAACAAGAGAGTCGTCAAAGGCCTCGTTGTCGTTGAGAACAGGGAAGACCTTCTCGTACTGGAAGGTTCCGTCTACAGAGTCAACCTTCTTTGCGGTTCCCTTAGCAGCAGTTGCGCCACCCTTTGTCTGGCAGGCGGTAAGGCCAAGACCTGCAAGAGCGGCTAGACCAAGAGCACTTCTGCTCAGAAATTGCCTTCTGGTCTGTCCAGCAGGGGAGCCTGCGTTAGATGAGTGCTCAGAGTGAGCGTTTTGATTCTGGTGCAAATCTTCGTTGGTGCGCATATCGTCTCCTTCGGTTTTGCCTTAGGTGAAACACCTGCTATCTCAATTGGCTGAGATAATTTGCGCTTATAATGACGTGCGTTTCATCAAAATTGCAGCTAGTTTGTCCAAGATGAAATAATGGGTACGTTAACGTACTGCGAGTGGTATCAAAAAAGCTGTCAATGGTATCTAAATTTGAATTTTTTAGGCAAAGATGAAATATTTTAATCAGGTTTTACGTGGTCAAATGTCTACTCAGTAGTAAAAGTTTTTATGAAGTGATAGTAATGTACCCAAATCAAGGCTCAGTTTTTGTGATAATTGTCCCCGCATTACGCTGGGAAAACATGAGCAGTCGCGCATGCAACGCGCATTGAGCGCGCTTACACTTGCGCATGCAATACTACCGTTTACGGCACTGCCTACTTTACAGATGAAATTTTTATGGCATCGTGAAACAATATAGTCAAACGTTTTAGTCAACTGGACGGCCGGGGGTGATTGCGTGAGAGGTGTTCGTCTACGTCTGGAAGAGTATCGCAAGAATGCTAGTTCAGCTGAACGCGATATTGTCGACTATATTCTGTCAGATCCAGAGGCGGCAGTTGGCCAATCAATCCATAAACTAGCAGCTCAAACGTATACATCTGCATCAACGGTTGTCAGGCTTTGCAAGAAGCTTGGCTGCGGTGGCTATAAAGAGTTCCAGCAGGCGCTCATTTACGAGTTGGCAGTAAGCAACAAAAGCAACGATATTGCTGTCGGCGGCGTTATCGCAGGTGACACTACTGATGTGATCATCGAAAAAGTTACGGCAAAGAACATTTCTTCGCTGGAGCTTACCAGACAATTACTTGACGCTCAGGTTGTTGACTCAGTTGTTTCACTCATGATGCAAGCTCATTCCATCTGCCTCTTTGGCATGGGAGCTTCGCTTCTGGTTGCAAGAGACTTGCAACTCAAACTCATGCGCCTCAACATCAACTGCAACTTGAGCGACGATTATCACTCTCAGATGCTCTACGCTAAAAACATGGGGCGAGAAGATCTTGCTATTGTGGTCAGCTACTCAGGCCTTACGCGAGAAGCCATTGAGTGTGCCTGGATTGCAAAGGCAAATGGCGCCAAGGTGGTTGCCATTACCCGCGGTGGCATTGATTCGGAATTGATTCACCGCTCCGATTACGTTTTGGGCGTTGCAGAAACAGAGCACATCATGAGAAGCGGCGCCATGTCTTCAAGAATTGCCCAGCTCAACGTTGTAGATGCGCTCTTTGCAGCCTATGTAAATAGAAATTACGAGAAGAGCGTTAAGCGTTTCTCGACAAACTATATTGGCAAGTTGGATTCAGCTGAACGTGTCAACACGCT
>CAURGZ010000019.1:0-20575 GCA_963524285.1 uncultured Atopobium sp. | reverse complement strand
AACTATAGGTAAATTCCGCACCTAAGGAACACACCTAAGTCAGATATTCTGCTCAATTGCGGGCATTTTACACACCTAATGAAGATAATCTGCATGTTTGTGGTAATTTCAGCGTCATGTATACGTCTTTTTAACAGATTATCTGACTTAGGTGTGTTTTGAACTGCCTCCTATTTCTCGTGTCCAAGAAATAGGAGGCAGTTCAAAAATCTTATTTCTAGAGGCGTATTTGTTACTTATTAGCTCTTGCAGTTTATTACTTCATTTTCTTGCGGAGACCAAGTGCAACAAGAGTAGTGCCAGCTGCTGCGATAACACCTGCTACAGAGCTTGCGTCACCTGTATTAGGCAGAACGCTCTTCTCGCGCCTTGGCGCTGGCTGCTGGACTGAATCGGACGCAGGTGCAACTGGTGCTGGTGCTGGCTCTGGCTGAGGCTCAGGCTCTGGTGTTGGCTCTGGCTCAGGATTTGGTGCCCAAAGCGGAGCAAAGTAGTAATAGTAAGTTGTTGTGTCATCACGCAGGTCATCGGTAACGGACCACGAGGTAATATCAGCAAAATTCACGTGAACAATTCCATTAGCATCAACGGTGTAAGGCATTGACTGGTCGGAAGTTGCGTTATCTCTTTGAGCATTTGAAAGCAATTCTGACGAGTAACCTACCAGCGTGTAGCCATCTCGATGAATATTTCCATCAAAAGTGAAGCTCTTATGGTCGTCTGAAATCGTTGCAGGAATCCAGGCTTTTCCGTTGTATTGAGTGCCGTATGCACCGACAACAAGGTTAATTCTAGTATTCCAACCAACCTCAGGATCATAAAAACGAACGATAGTTGCGCCATTGTCATCTGTTGAGGTGGTGCTGGCAGCAGTTGCTGCTGGAGCAATTGCTTCGGTTGTAGCAGTCGTCTCAGCTGCGGTGGCTGCTTCAGTCGCCTCAGTTGTCTCAACTGTGGTGGTCGCTTCGGTCGCCGCAGACGACTCAGTCGAGACGGTTGCCTCAGCTGTGGCAGTTGCTTCTGTTACCTGCGTACCTTCAGCAAGCGCAAGAGAAGAAAGTGCTGGCGAGAAAACCAATGCTCCTGCAAGAACACCAGAAAGAATAAGAAGCTTTGTGTTGTTGTGAAAATACTTAGACATAGGGATTTATTTCTACTAAGAAGCGACTATTTACTGCTGCATCTTCTTACGGAGACCAAGTGCAACAAGAGTAGTGCCAGCTGCTGCAACAACGCCTGCTACAGAGCTTGCGTCACCGGTGTTAGGCAGAACGCTTTTCTCGCGCCTTGGTAGTGACTGCTGGACTGAATCGGACGCAGGTGCAACTGGTGTAGGCGCTGGCTCTGGTTCCGGCTGAGGCTCTGGTTCTGGCTCTGGCTCAGGATTTGGTGCCCATAAGGTAGTTAGATGATAGAGACTCGTAATAGTGTTTGTATCAATATTGTCGGTAATGCTCCAGGCAACAATATCATCCAAATTCATATGAACATTGCCACTCTCATCGATAGTATATGGTTTCGACATATCTGGTGTTGCATTGTTCACTTCCTCTTGCGAAAAATAACCTGTTGAAAAACCTACCAGTGTGTATCCCTCACGCTGAACATTGCTGCTAAAAGAAACACTCTTAAAATCATCTGAAATAGTTGGTGGAATATAATCTTTTCCGTTATAAGTGCCGCCATCTGTTGAGACTGAAACGTGGATTTCACGCATTATGCCATCGACACCCATATAAGATCCAACAGCCTCTGCATCACTGTCGTCATCTGTAGCTGTAGCAACAGCAGTTGCTTCAGTTGTTGTAGTTACCTCGGTTGTAGCAGTGCCCTCAGTTGTGGCGCGTGCCTCAGCTACCTCAGTACCCTCAGCAAGAGCCAACGCAGAAAGTACTGGCGAGAAAACCAACACGCCTGCCATAATGCCGGCAATTGCGAGCAGCTTTACGTTGTTGCGCAAATACTTTGACATTTCATATTCCTTAACTCGTATGTTTCAAGATAAACAATTATTTTTTCTTTTTTTGAACATGTTTCAACGGTTTAGTAAGTATATATGAAAAGAAATCGCAGGTATACTGCCAAAACACCCAGTTATAGATATTCTTAAAATATCTATAACTGGGCTATAAAAACGTTTTTGATACAGCAATTACAGCGACTGAATAATTTCTTCTCCGCGAGCATTCTGCGGGATAAAACGAACCTCACGACGAGGCTCAGCGTCGTCAGATCCCAGCTCTTCCTCAGATAGCCTAGAAACATACACATCAAGGGTTCTCTCGCCAATCTGCTCTGCAAATTGCTCTCCCCACTCGATGATAGTTGGACCATCAGACTCAAGTGCATCGTACAGGCCAGTGTCCTCAAGCTGGTCAGGATCGTTCAAGCGATACAGGTCAAAGTGGTAGAGCGGCATGGTTGTGCCCTCGTAAACCATCTCGATGGTGAACGTTGGGCTGGTCACGTCATCTGTGACGCCCATGCCGGCAGCAATACCTTTGGTGAGCTGCGTTTTTCCTGCGCCCAGGTCTCCCGTGAGCACCAGTACGTCGCCTGCTTGCAGAAGTTTGCCCAAAATCTGACCAAGAGCGATGGTCTGCTCTGTGGTGATAGAGACATACGTGCCAGCTGCGACTTTCTCTAGCAGATTGTTTGCGCTGACGTCGTTCGCGGCGTCGTTTGCGTTGTTTGCAGCGTTGTTTGCGCTGGTAGAAAGGTTAGTCACAAGAGCCTCCTCGAGGGTGTTCCTCAAGCCAATCAGCAAGAAGTCGCAGGTCATCTTTAAGGAACTGCGCCCACTCCTTGCGGTAAATAGTTGATGCGGGATGCATAGTAGGCAGCACGCTAAAGGCGCCTATCTGGTAAAACTTACCGTGCAGCTCCGTCACGCCCTTATCGGTATGCATGACAAACTGCGTTGCAAAATTACCCAGGCAGACAATAACGTCCGGCTTAATAGCGCGAATCTGGTCGCGAAGGTACGGAGAGCACTCCTCCACCTCGGCTACCTTGGGATTTCTGTTTGAAGGTGGTCGGCATTTGACCACGTTAGAGATAAAAACATCCTGGCGAGAAAGGCCAACTTCTTCTAACAGCGCATCAAGCTTTTTGCCCGATACGCCCACGAAAGGTTGGCCACTTAGATCCTCGTTTTTACCAGGAGCTTCTCCCACAATCATGATGCGAGCCGTGGGATTTGGACCACCAAACACAATGTTGGTGCGCGTTTCCCAAAGCGGACACTTCTTGCAATCAGCTATCTGCTCACGAATCTCGTCAAGCGTCTTACCTGCTTGTTTAGAATATGCGATTTTCGCATATTCTGCGTTTGACATGCGTTTTCTTCCTAAAGCATTTTTAGGAGAAGCAGGAGTAGCTGCCATTAGATGTACACCTTATCAAGGCGAGCGCCAAAGTTGCAAACTACCTCGTAATTGATGGTCTCGCGAAGGTCAGCCATCTCATCTGCGGTGATTTCTTGGTCGCCGTCTTTGCCGATGAGGGTAACCACGTCACCATGGCGAATTTCGTGTGCAGGCTTATTAGCGTGTGTACCTGCGGTATCAACAGCAATCATAAACTGATCCATGCAGATGTTACCCACCTGGCGAACACGATCTCCGCGCGTCAAAACATCCATCCGATTAGAGAGGCAACGTGCAAGTCCGTCGGCGTAGCCAATAGGCACGGTAGCTACCTGGATGTTATTGCGAGGAACACGCCACGTCATACCGTAACTAACGCCGTCGCCAACAGCTGGATAGATCACGCGTGTCACGCGACCGCGCACGCTCATAACGGGCTGCAGGTCAATGCGGGGAATGGTGAGCTTGCTTGGATGAAGTCCATACAGACCAATGCCCACACGAACCATATCAAACTGGATGTCTTTGTGCAGAACAGTACCAGGGGTGTTATCAGCGTGAACCAAGCCCAGCTCATAGCCCGCGTTTTTGAGTGCCGTAACCGCTTCAATAAAGCGATTAACCTGCAGGTCAAAGTCCCAGTTGTCGAGCACGTCGGCCGTAGCAAAATGCGTAAACGTACCAGCGCATTCAAGACCCCTGTGGAAATCAATAGAGCCGCGTACCTCAAGAAGATCTTCTCGCCTGACGCCAATGCGGGTCATACCGGTATCAATGACCAGGTGATAGCGGCCAACCTTGTTAGCTGCGGCGGAAGCCTCGCCATACGCAAGAGCAAAGTCCACCGTGTAGACTGACGGCATAATGTCAAAGCGAACGAGGTCTGGAATGGAAGTAACTGGCGGCTCAGAAAGCACCAGAATGGGGTTATCAATGCCGGAACAGCGCAGCTCCACACCCTCATCGACCGTTGCAACGGCAAACTGATCAGCACCCACGGACTGCATGGCTTTAGCGCACTGAGCAGCACCGTGACCGTATGCGTCAGCCTTAACCACGCACATCATCTTAACGCCGCGGCTAAGCTGGGCCTTAAACGCTTTTACGTTGTGGCGGACGGCAGAAAGATCAATCTCAATCCAAGCCCATCTATCCTGGGGATATGCCGACATCAGGCTCACCTACTCCGCAGCTTCTTCAAAGTCTGCCATAGGGAATGCAATCTGCTCTTCAAGTGCATCGGAGGCAAGGCCAATAGCGTCACAGATGTCGCCAGCCATAGCTCCGCGTACACCGAACTTCTCGGCAGCTAGCTGACCTGCGTATGCGTGAACCTCACAGGCAAGTGAGCAGAAGGTTGGCAGGTCATCAACTTGACCAGCAACCTGAGCCAAGCGGCCAGCAATAGTACCAGCAAGAACGTCGCCAGAGCCAGCAGTTGCCAGCGTAACGGGACCAGGCTTGGGCAGAACAGCTTTCTGAACGCCCACGCAACCGGTAGCGGTGCCCTTAGCAACAATGACCAGCTCAGAGCCACCGTCTGCCCAGACAATCTTACGAGCAGCCTCAAGCTGACCCACCAGACTTGCAGGAGGATTATCTACCTGGTTAACCAGGCGACCAAGCTCGCGACGATGCGGCGTCATGATGAGCGGAGCGGTACGACGAGTGAGCTCGGGGAAATCTGGGAGATTGTTATTAGTGAGGCGAGCAATGCAGTTGAGCGCGTCGGCGTCAACAATAACGGGCAGCTCAGAGTCAAGCAGCGCGGAGGTAACCTTGACGGTTCCACCAGAGACGCGCATGCCAGGGCCAACCAGCGTAACGGTGCGCATGGCGGCAAGCTGCAGCACCAGTGGAGCTGCTTCCTCGGTAAACACACCCTCAGCGTCGCACGGGAGGCCAATAACGGGAACCTCTGGCAACATCATCTGAACGCAGCTGACAATGGCCTCAGGAACTGCCAGCGTAACGTAGCCAGCGCCCGCACGAGCGGCCGCCTTAGCAGCAAGAACAGCAGCTCCAGGGAAGCGGCTAGAGCCGCCAACCACCAGAACAGAGCCACGAGAGTACTTATCGCAGTCGTTGAGCTGAGCGGGAACACAAGCAAGATAATCTTCCAGGTCAACACGCCATGCAACAGGATCTGCCTCAACAACCAGGCGCTCAGTCTGCTCAGCTAGAGGAGCTACAACAATGGAGCCGCAGACATCTCTACCTGCATCGGCAATAAGGCCGGGCTTGAGCGCAATCATGGTAACCGTAACGTCAGCGACAACACATGCGCTTTCTACCTGGCCCTTCTGCGCAGAAAGGCCACTTGGAACGTCAACGGAAAGCACGCGAGCGCCGGACTGATTGAGACATTCAATCCAAATATCAAACGGAGCACGAACCTTGCCGTGGAAGCCGGTGCCCAACATGCAATCAAGCACCACGTCAGCCGTTGCCAGCAAGTCAATCAGCTCCTGGCGAGAAGGGCCAACAAGCACGGAAACTCCCGCGCGAACAGCGCGCTGCGCCATCTGACGTGCAAGATCGCCGGAAATCTGATCAGGCTCAAGCGGAGTGACTACCTTAACGTTGCAGTTTCTAGAGCGCAGCGCTTCTGCTGCCACCCAGCCATCTCCACCGTTATTGCCAAGACCTACGAGGATGACAACGTTAGAGATGTCCCCTCCCATGCCAAGGGCCTCTTGAGCAGCAGCGTAACCTGCACGGTGCATAAGCTCGGAAACGCTCACGCCCACGCGTGTCAGCGCAATCTCTACACGCTTGATGTCCTCAACATTTAGTACCGGCTGCATAACTTACTCCTCGGATTTAACAACATCATCAAAGGTTGTCTCAATTATAGGTTCTTGCACGCGCTCAAGCTCATCCAACACAGAACGAGCTTCTTTGAACGAACGTGCCAGCTCTTGGGCAGCATCTTCCTTTTGATCTACCTTAGGTTTTACGGCGTTGGTTACCGCAACCGCATTGGCCACCGCCACGTCTCTGGTGTACGAGATAGAAAGCGCAATCTCCTGCACGCCCTGCTCAGCCGCAATCTGTGCAGCCTTGCCTGCTAGACGAGCCTGTGGCCTGCCCAGCTGATCTCTCTCAACAGAAACATCCTGAAAACCAATACCAGACGAGAAACCCGTTCCTAAAGCTTTGAGCACGGCTTCTCTAGCTGCAAAGCGAGCAGCATAGTGCTCCGCAGGACGAGCAGTGCGCTCACAATACGCACGTTCAGCATCGGTGAACATACGGCGAATAAAGTGAGGGCGTCTCTCAATTGCCTGCTGCATGCGGGCAATCTCAAGCATATCTACACCTATTCCTGCCAGTGCCATCGTATCCCCTGGATCTATCTGCGCTTAAGCGCTCAGCCTATACTCCTCAAGTGCGTCAAGCACAATCTGATTTGCCTGCTGGCAGAGCTCATCGGTTGGAGCTTCTGCAAGAACGCGCACCAGAGGCTCTGTTCCGGAAGCGCGGACTAACACGCGACCATTGCCCTCAAGGAACTTCTCGGCAGCTGCAACTGCATCGTTAACCTTAGGAGACTGCATAGCAGCCTCTTTGTCGGTAACGCGAACGTTAACCAACTGCTGTGGATATAGTGTAACGGGACGAGTCAGCTCAGAGAGTTTCTCGCGCTCTGCTCGTAAGACCTCCATAATACGGAGGCTGGTCAAGATGCCGTCGCCGGTCTTTGCCAGGTCACCAAAGATGATGTGACCGCTCTGCTCGCCGCCCAGGCTGTATTCGTTTTCGTTCATGCAAGCGTAGACATACTTATCGCCTACGCTGGTTTTCTCGTAAGAAAGACCAGCGTCGTCAAATGCCTTGAACAGGCCAAAGTTGCTCATAACAGTGGTAACCACGGTCTGCTTAGCCAGGCGACCATACTTGTTAAGGTAGGTGCCACAGACGTAGAGGATCAGGTCTCCGTCAACCACGTGGCCGCGCTCGTCAACTGCCAGGCAGCGGTCAGCGTCGCCGTCGTAGGCAAAGCCCACGTCAAGGCCATTCTGGACTACAAAACGCTGCAGCTGGTCAATGTGGGTAGAACCGCAATCAACATTGATGTTGAGGCCGTTTGGAGCGTTGTTGATAACATGCGTCTCGGCGCCCAAGGCGTCAAAGACAGGGCGAGCAACACTAGAAGCTGCGCCGTTTGCGCAATCCAGGCCAATCTTCAGGCCCTGCAGACTAAAGCCGCAGCTAGCAATAAGACTTGAGATGTAGCGGTTGCGGCCCTGCATGTAATCAACCGTGCGGCCAATGCTGTCACCGGTTGCCAGAGGAACGTCAAACTCGCCATCAATATAGGACTCTACCTGCTCAAGAACGTCCTCGTCCATCTTGTAGCCGTCTTTGTTGACCAGCTTGATGCCGTTATCGGTGAACGGATTGTGGGACGCAGTAATCATGACGCCGCAGTCAAAGGCACCGTCTACTACCTCGTAGCTAACGCCAGGCGTAGGAATGACGTGCAGCATGTACGCGTCAGCGCCAGAGGCAACCAGGCCCGAAACAAGCGCGGACTCAAACATATAGCTTGACCTGCGGGTATCCTTACCAATGATGATACGAGCCTTGCGAGCCTGCTTAGCTCCGTAATACCAGCCAATGAAGCGGCCAATTTTATACGCGTGATCGACGTTCAGACCCTCGTTTGCGCGGCCTCTAAAGCCGTCGGTTCCAAAGTACTTCATAAGCGTCTCCTAGCTGCGAATGTAATGTTGTCGGGTGGAGAGCAACGTGCGCGCGAAGCGCCAGCGAACTACTCGACAGGTGGGGCTTCTCGCCAGATGGCGAGAAGAACGTGCGGACTAAAACGGTTGCACAAATATGCAAAATGCAACCATTTAAAAGTATACAAAAAAGAGACCTGCCGATATACAACAGGTCTCTTTGTGAGGACTTTTTTGGGTCCAGCGGCCTTAGCGCTTGGAGAACTGAGGACGCTTACGAGCCTTCTTCAGACCGTACTTCTTACGCTCGACCGCACGAGAATCGCGGGTGAGGTAGCCGGCCTTCTTAAGGTCATCACGATACTCGCCAGCCTCAAGAAGAGCGCGAGCAATGCCCAGGCGAAGAGCGCCGGACTGGCCGTTGATGCCGCCGCCATCGCAGTTTGCGAGGACGTCGAAACGACCAAGAGTATCAGTAATGCGGAGAGGTGCGGTTGCGTTGTCTACGAGCTGCTGGCGACCAAAATACTGGACTGCCTCGCGGCCGTTAACGGTAACCTTACCAGTTCCAGGAACAAGACGAACACGAGCGACGGCCTCTTTACGACGGCCGGTGCCGGTGTAAACAGCGGTGTTATCTGCCATCGTTTAGCCCTCCAGCTCAATCTTGACGGGATTCTGTGCAGCATGTGGGTGCTCAGCGCCGGCGTAAACCTTAAGCTTCATACCCTGCTTGCGACCAAGAGTGGTCTTAGGAAGCATTCCCTTGACTGCGTGCTCAACAACACGCTCTGGGTGCTTCTCCATCTCTTCCTTGAAGGAAGTGATCTTCAAGCCACCAAGGTAGCCGGAGTGACGCCAATACTCCTTGTGATCAGCCTTAACACCAGTAAGGACGATCTTGTCTGCATTGATGATGACAACAAAGTCACCAGTATCAGCGTTTGGGGTGTACTGTGGCTTGTTCTTACCACGAAGAATCATGGCAGCCTTTGTAGCCAGACGACCGAGCGTTGCGCCCTCAGCGTCGATGAGCACCCACTTGCGCTCGACTTCGCCAGCCTTGGCGAACTGAGTCGACTTCTTCACTTGACTCCTCCTACGAATTACGAGTTGATAACCCCTGGACGGGTCATCGATGCTTTTTCTTGTCAGAGATTACGGGGCTCTGTGGAAAAGCCTTAAAAGTATACTCCACTCTTTAGCAGTTGTACGCGGGAATTTTTGTTGCTTCATGAATGCAACAATTCGTTCAAATTTGACGGGTTTCTCCACATTGAAAAGCCGTCCACAGCACAAGAACAACCACTTGTCCTGCTGTGCGATGCATTTTGTTTCGACTTTTTATTTCATAGGGCGAGAAGTGCGGGCGTGCTCGTATGTTAACACCAAGGTCAAAGCTACAACGTCAGGAGGAAACAATGCGTGACACAGATTTTGTCGCACGTTTGCACCTGAACATTGCGTTGCTGGGCGGCCAGCTCAAAACCCGCTTCAAGAACCATGTTGTTCTGAGCACCTCGCTTGCTCTGTTTGCGGCGCTTTTACTGGTGATTCCATTTTATGGTTGCTCACCAGCCGCTTCTGAGAACGCTCAGGGCAGCTCAACCGCTCAAACGGAGGCGCAGAAAGACGAAGCTCCTAAAGGTACGGTTAAGGCGACATCGTTCTACTCGCCAACCCTTGGTCTGGACTGGAACTATGACGTCTACCTGCCTGCAGACTACGAGTCCAATTCCGATAAGACCTATCCTGTTGTATATATGCTGCATGGACTGTATGGCAATCATCGCAATCTGCTGGAGCGCTTTGATTCGTCCGCCATGCTTGACGAGGCTATTCAAACCGCTGGTCAGGGAGCTATCGTAGTCTTTGTCGACGGCTTTAACAGCTTCTATATTGACTCTGCCGACCGCGGCCTCAAGATGGAATCTGCAATTATGAACGACCTGGTACCTTACATTGAGAGCACGTATCGCGTGTCAAAAGATCGCAAAGATCACGCAATCGTCGGCATTTCTATGGGCGGTTATGGTGCGGCACGATTTGTTTTGCACCACTCCGATTACTTTAGCAAGGGCATTTTGCTCTCGCCTTCTGTTTGGACCACACTTGCTGACGACAACTTTATTTACACGTCTCAGCACGCCTTTAGCGACGGAACCACCAGCTGGTCATGGGATCTGTACAAGCAGCTATTCCCAACCCAGTATCTTGGTGAGGTTGATCCAAGTCAGGTTTCGTTCTTTGTGGCAACAACTTCCGACGACGGCGTAGTACCTGTTGCTGACGTCGACGCCTTTGTTGAGCAGCTCAAAAATGCTGGTATCAACGTTGACTACCAGCGCGACTCCGGCGACAACCACAACTGGAAGTACTGGTCCAGGGTTGCTCCAACTGCGTACGCTTGGGCGCTCGACCAGTTCAAGAGCGCTGACAGCAAGTAAGCGCTGACGGCGCGCCGGGTTTCTCGCCAGAAAAGACCGCGGATATGCGCGTAACAGCGCTGTCCGCGGTTACTTTTTTGCCGAAACTGAAGTATTATCAGCGTAGATAACTTGCGCCGCTTGGCGGTGCTACTCAAGCGCCGATTGCGGTGCCGCAAACCGAGGAGCGACTATGCCCAGCATCTACACCGTCACGCTCAACCCCGCTTTGGACAAGACCGTCCAGGTGCCAAATTTTGCCGTCGGCCAGGTAAATCGCATCACGTGGCTCAGGCAGGACGCGGGCGGCAAGGGCATCAACGTCTCCAAGGTTATTGCTAAACTGGGCGGAGAGTCTACCGCCATCGCCGTTCTTGCAGGTCAAACCGGCAAGTGGATCGCCGACACACTTGGCGAGAATAACATCAAGGTCCAGGCAATTTCTGTTCCTGGCGAGACGCGCACCAACTTGAAGGTCGTTGACACTGAGGGCGGCACCAATACCGACATCAACGAGCCTGGCCCCGAGATCACTGACAGCGTACTTGACCAGGCGCTTGCTGACTTGATTGCCAAGACTTCCGCTGGCGACATTGTGGTTCTCTCCGGCAGCCTCCCCCGCGGAGCTGCCGCTGATACGTATGGCCGCTGGACTCGTGCTTTGCGCGACGCCGGGCTAAAAGTGTACCTGGACGCTGACGGCGCAGCCCTCTCAGCTGGCCTTGAGCAGAAGCCATACTTCACCAAGCCAAACGATCACGAGCTCTCCGCCATGCTTGGCCGTGAACTTGCCGACGTGGACGCGATTGCCGCTGCCGCATCCGAGATTGTTGCTGGTGGCATCGACACGGTCTGCGTTTCCATGGGCGGCAACGGCGCCGTCTACGCCACGGCCGACGAGGTTTGGTATGCTGGTCCAGTAAAAGTCCAGGTAGGAAGCACTGTCGGTGCCGGTGACTCCGTTGTGGCGGCGCTTGCCTTTGCAGATGCACAGGGTCTCTCGACAGAAGACGCGCTGCGACTGGCCATGGCCACGGGTGCCGCAAACGTCATGGAGAGCGGAACTCAGGCGTCGGAGCGCTCGGTTGTGGATTCGCTTATCGAGAAAGTGCAGCTCACGCGCCTGCGCTAGCGCGGGGGGGGGATGCGAGCACATCGGGTTTCTCGCCAGGTGCACCTTAACAGCATACGCGCCTGAAAAATGCAAAGAATCTGTATTTTAGATACAGATTCTTTGACAAAATCAGGCAAATCCACCGATTCTTTTACATTTTTAGGCAAAATTTACAGAATCTTTGATCAAATCAGGCGCGTGAAAGATAGACTACGTGGTCCTAAATTTTGAGCCTGAAAACTGCATCATGTCTGAGTAAATTTACTCAGACATGGCGAGAAAAACCGGCAAAACTACTCAGACTTCGTGTACTTTTCCGGCAAATTGCTCAGACATGGCGAGAAAATCAGGCGCGCATAATGTCTCACTCGCAAGTCGCGCGCATAACGTCTCGCTCGGAGCATCGTCATGCGAAAACACGCACACTTTCCGCGGTTATTCAGTGGTGCCCGCGGTCTTCCTGCGGTTGCATTCGAGCTTCCAGCCGATCATCCAACCAACTGCAAGAATGTAATTCTCGATAGCACCAACCAAATTTACCGACTCGTGAGCGCTCAAAAAATGAATGAAATGATTGGTTCCAATTCCGATACCACCCAGAATCAGCGCGAGCAAAATCGCACGTAGATAGACCCAATCGTAGTGGAAACACGTGGTAACCAAAATGATGAGCACCGCGAGATTCCAAAAACCAATCTCTCGCTGCCAACCGGTCGAAATACCATAAGCGGCATTGCTTCCCATGTACTCAGGAGCGACAATTTGCAGAATCGCTGCGCCAGTCATCGCGATGATAACCAGCGCAAACATTACCTTCAAAAACTTATTCATGGGCGTCTTCAAAACAAACTCTTTCCGTATCAATCTTCGCTTTGTGTTCAGGGCATACGTTTGTAGATTTTTGGAGCTCGATTAATCCAAAAGTCTACCAATTATGTGTCGAGAAGAACGATTTTAATCCAAAACCCACCTAATTATGTGCCTTTCAGCACATAATTACCCTGCTTTTGGATCAGGTGGACACATAATTACCCGGGTTTTTGATCAATCGACCCTGAAAAATCTACGAAGCGGGCCCACGGCACGCATCGACCTGCATCAGCGCAGGCCAACGCAATCTACGCGCGCGTGTGCCCTCGCCCTACTCGATAAAACTTTTAATCTCTTCGAGGCGCTCAAGTGCGACTTTGCGGCCTGTCAGGTACAGAGACAGTAGAGCTTCACCGGACTTCTCGTTAACTTTAACTTCAACTGGCTCAGGAGGTAGAAGTACCAACACTCTACCCTCTTCTTCCAGCTCAAAAAGCTGTTTGCGCTGATCCATGTAGCGCTCGGCGCGAGAAGCCAATGCGGCTTCAAAGTATGGATACGCGGAGTAGAGCTGCGAGCGGATAGCGATCTGCTCGTTAACGTCGGTTTTTACGAAATCCCTATCCTGCGTGATAATGACCAGCGCTTTCTTTGCCGGCTTGTGGTCGGGAATGTCAACCGCGCGTTCCGCTTTACCGTCGGGCAGACCAAGCGCGGCCGCAAACGGAATTGAATCGGTAGTTCCGCCGTCCAAATAACGATGTCCATCCAGTTCAACCATGCGAGAAACTGTTGGCATCGACGCGGACGCTCGGACCATGGTCACATCTTCCGGAAACTTTTTTACGTGCAGATACGCCGGTGTGCCAAACGTAACGTCGGACGCCACCGCGTACATCTGCATGGGATTTTGGTTGAACGCGTCGTTATCGCAGGGGTCCAAATGGTTTTGGATCTCATCGAACATAAAATCTGCACCCGCAATGTCGCCAGTAGTAATCAGTGAGCGGAGCGAAAGAAAGCGAGGGTCGTCCCTAAAGGCCAGCATAATGCGCATGGCGCGGCCCATCTGCTTGGACCTGAAGCTTACGGCGTTGATGGCACCTGCGGAAACTCCCCACACGCTCTCAAAGTTAGTGACGCCCTTCTCGCGAAGCACATCAAGGATTCCAGCGGTAAAAATGCCTCGATAGCTGCCACCCTCTAGCACAAGCGCAGTTGAAGATAGGTGTGCGGGTCCCTGTTCCACGTCGCCGTTCTGCGAGAGTTTTTGCTGCTGATCGTCCATAACAACCTCCGAATTACGTTATTCAGAGTGTACCCAATTTCTGCCTGGCCGCCCAACCGGTTTTTCACACAAAAAAGCGCCTGACGGTCAGACGCTTTAGTGATGCGATATGCGTGCTACACGCAGCAAAGCCGCGGGTTTTTTACTTGCGAACCTTACGAGAAGCAGCAACAAAACCAAGGCCGCTTACTGCAAGAACAGAGGCTGGAACAACAACGTCTGCGACACCAGTTGCAGGAAGAGTGGACTTCTTCTCTGGTGTTGGTGCAGGAGCTGGAGTAGGCTCTGGCTCTGGTGCTGGAGCTGGAGCTGGCTCTGGATCAGGGGTTGGAGCTGGTGTTGGATCTGGGGTAGGTGCAGGAGTTGGATCTGGATTAGGCGTTGGAGCCGGAATGCGAACAAACTGAACTTCAATGACCTCGTCAAAATCAAGCGCAGGAGTCCAGTGACCCTTAACGGTAACAGTGCCATCGCCGTTGTCGACAATGACTACGCCGTCAGCGTTGCCAACCATAAATCCGTCTGGAATTGGGTTAGTAACATCAGGAAGAAAGTATGCGTCCTCAGGAGCGTATGGATTAACCGTTGGATCCATGAGCTGCTCTCTAGTTGGTGCAGGAATAGGAGTTGCGCCAGTAGTAGCAGTAGCACCGGTAGTGCTTGTAGGAGCAGGCGCTGTGCCCTCTGCCAGCGCAAATGCTGGAGCAAGTGCCAATGCGGCTACAAGAGCAGATGAAGCGATGCAGACCTTTAAATTCTTCATGTGACTTTTACGCCAAAATTTATGCGCCGGGCCCAACGCCGAGAAGCACAAAATTTTTAGCGCATTCCTTTCTGATATGGATTATTTAATTTCTCCGTGAGCAGATACTATCATATACATACTGAACAAATGTTGCCTCCGGTCGACATATTCCGCGAACGTACAAAAATTTTAAATGACTTTTAAAACTATTTTTCCAAAATTTGATAACATTTCTGCAGGTAAACTATTACGCAACTCAGAGTTGACAAATTTCCAACTCAACTTGGTGGTGTGCAATCAAGGCAATTTTTAGAGTAATAGCCATCACATGTGAATCCCACCACATCACCAACAGAAAGGAATAGCCGTGTTACTGAGCGAGAAAATCATGAGCCTCAGAAAGCGTAATGGTTGGTCACAAGAAGAGCTTGCACAACAGCTTGGCGTTTCGAGGCAGTCAGTTTCTAAATGGGAGTCTATGGCTTCCATGCCTGATATTCAAAAGATTATGGCTATGAGCGAGCTCTTTGGCGTTTCCACAGACTACCTGCTCAAAGACGAGCTTGAAGAGCTTCCAGCCACTGCCATCGCTGTTGATTATGCGGCCTCTTCGGGGCAGGTTGACTCTTCGGATCCCGCTGCCGCAAGCACCGTAGGCAGCACCACGGACAGCACTGACGGCGGCACCGTTGGCGAATCTTCCACTGACAACGCATCTACCAGCAAAACTGTGGCACCGAAGCTCAGCGTTTCTCTCGACACAGCCACCGAATACCTGGATGCAATCGCACGAACTTCTCGCCCCACGGCAGGTGCAATTACCCTCTTTATCCTGGGGCCCGCGCTTCTTGTCTCGCTTGCAACATACAGCGAAGACGCGCTTTACTTTGATCCGATGCACATTTCTCCAGATGCGATGGGTATCGCAGGCATTTGCATCATGATGCTCTTCATTGCTGCGGGCGTTGGCCTGCTGATTCTCCAGGACATGAAGCTCGCGAAGTTTAAGCAGCTCAAGGAGGCCTCTCTCGAGCTCCAGTATGGTGTCGAGGCTGCCGTTCGTAGGCGCGCCGAGTCCACAGAATCGTTGCGATACGTGCAACAGGCTGCCGGCGTCTGCCTTACCATCCTGAGCGCAATCCCCTTCCTTATTGCCTCGTACTATGGGACTGGCCTCACCTTTGCTCTTGGTTTCTTCGTGGCAGCAATTCTCGTCTCTCTTGGCGTTTACCTGCTGGTTTACTCGGGAATTCTTAGAGATGGCTACAGGGTTCTTCTTCAGGAAGGCGATTTCTCTCACGACGAGAAAAGCAACAAGAGAGACTCCAAATCCGCAGCATTGAAGTACAGGCCAATTGCCAGGGCGTATTTTGGCACCATTACCTTGCTGTACGTGGGCTATAGCTTCATCACCAAGGACTGGAAAAGTTCCTGGATTATCTGGCCTGTTTCCGCGCTCCTCTACCACATCATCATCAGCATCCTGAACGCTCTGAAGAAAAAGTAAGTGCTTGCCAGCATGCGGCGGTCAGGTGCGACTCGCAAGAGCGCGGTCTTCTCGACAGGCCGAGCTCTTGCGCGTGCGGTTCGGCGAAGGTTCTTTTGAGCCTGAAAAACGCATCATGTCTGAGTAAAACAGCTCAGACATGGCGGGGAAAACCGGCAAATTGCTCAGACTTGGTGAACTTTTCCGGCAAATCGTTCAGACATGGCGAGAAAATCAGGCTCCACGTAAACGCCCATGAAACCACACCTGGATACAAAGTCACGTCACTAAAAGTCTGCCTGAAAAATGCAAAGAATCTGTGTTTGGGACACAGATTCTTTGTAGAAATCAGGCGCAGCTACGCGATCCAGAATTAGTTGCGACTTATGCGCGACGAGACGCCTGGTACTTCTCGAAAGCAGCCTTGTATTTCTGCTCCTCTTTCTTGAAAATAGCATTGAAGACTAAGGTTGTAACCAGAAGAATAACCAGGTATAGTGCGGTAAATGACATCCAAGCCTGCGCTATATTAGGAACCCATCCGCCAATAAGTGCCATCGCAACAAGCGTCGGGAACAGGCAAACGTTAAAGCCAAGAAACCTCTGAAGGTAGCTAAGCTTGGTAATCAGAGGCTGATAGTTGAACCAAATCTGCTGGTAAACACCTGAGCACACACCCGCGGCAATCAGAGTAAGAAGCGTGATGTTATTTTGCCTGTCCCCATAATTGGTTGCCAGCGCGATGACGCCATACACAAGCGAGATGCCGGTAAAACATAGTGCTCCAGAAGAAATGCCTTTGCACATAATTTGACCTACTGTTCTATTGAGTCCCTCATCAAATTCTTGCTGAGTCTCTCGCTCAGTTTCTTGCCAGTTTTGTGATTCATTGCGTTCCATGATGTTCCCTTCTCTGGGATAAAACTGCTGTTAAAGCGGTTATCTTGGTGTTGTTAAAGTGGTTGGTTCGGGTGTTGTTAAGCGATGATCTTGGTGCTGCTGAGTGCTGCTTGAAGCTGCGATGCGCAATACGCGAGAAAATCCGCTATCCCCTACACAATTCCAATACGTCGCTTGATTTCGGCGGCATACTTTCTTGAAGCAACAAGGGTTTTCTCGCCAAGCGACAGCAACATGCGGCCGGAACCTGCGGGTTTGATGCCCGTAACCTGATCCAAGTTGACCAGTTCCTGTCGAGAAGTGCGCACAAAAGCCGTGTCTTTGAGAGCATCCTCGAGCTCGGTCAAGCGGTTGGAGCTTTCCAGCGTCTCGCCGTTTACCAGTTTAATCAGCGTCACGTTGCCGTCCGTTTGGATCCATGACACATCCGCGAGAAGAACGACGCGCCTGTTGATGGTTCCGGGAACGTATCCAGTCATCTTTCCGTCAACCATCTGGAGCTGACGGACAATTCCCGAAACGCGCGGGTCATCGGGGCCGCTCAAGATGGTCACTTCGATTTGCGCGCGACCCTTTTCTTCAACTACACGAATTTCCATGACACTTCCAAACAACTTACTTGACCTAACGTTTCGTTTTCTTGCTGCAGCGGAATTGTAGTCCGCTTGCTTCCTTGCCTTAAGGCATCTTTAGAATAACGGTTGCATCTCTTATGTGGGACTTCGTGTCACTCAAATGCACTAACTGGCTCGTGAAATGCAATCTTTGCGCTTCGGATGCCGTTCTTGCGCTTGAACGTCGCTTGAACGGCGCTTTGCGTGCGCCCGAGCTCGCATGTACGAACGCGTGTGCATGCGAACACATTCACGGTCCTACACAAAAAGCCGCCCTCAAGATGAGAGCGGCTTGAAGTTACTGCGTACTAAATCTATGGCTTCCACGCACCATACCTGCGAGCGTCAGCCTTGTCACAGCTTAGTTTCTAGCTGCGTGAAGCTTGAGTGTGCCCAGCGCAAAGAGAACTGCTGCGCCGCCTGCAATAGCAAACATCAGTGTGTTCTGCAATGCATCGTCGCCGGTATAAGGAGTGCGGGACTTGCGAGGCTTAGGGACAACAGGGTTGGTGGTGGTATTGGTATCTGTGTCGATAAGACCATCGCTGACGTGAGCGGTGTTTACCACCGTAACGTCCTTCTCGCCCTTGTTGACCTTGACCTGGAAGGTTACGGTGAGCGTGTCGCCCGAAGCAACATTCTGAGTCCAAGTTACGGTGCGCGTAGCTGGGTCGTAGGTGCCGCCGTTATCAGCGGAGCCATCAACGTAGGTTGTGTGCTCTGGGATGACATCGGTGATGGTGACATCGCGAGCAGTGTTGGTGGTGTTGGTGTAAGTTACGGAGTACGTAAGCACCTGACCAGCAGTTACCTTGTTGCCGTCGATGGAGTTACCCTGACCGTCCAGGACATCCTTCTTTGGCTGAGGCAGAACTACCCAAACGCCAATGAAGTGAGCGTTTTTGTGGTCAATGACCTCGGAATCGTGATCGTAACCGATAAACACCCACGTTCCATCTGGGGTTTCTACGCGAGTAATACCACCAAGAGGCTGATCAGGGGTAACAGTGGTTCCGTTAGGAATTCTAGTCTGCTTGCCAGGAAGCAAATCCAGGACCTCCTGAGGAAGCTCCCTGTTAGGAGTGCCGCTTACAAACTCGTGGGTCTTCTCGTACAGAAGCTCAGTGGTTACCTTATTGGAGTGAGCAACGTTTCCGTCGACAACCTGTGTGAGCTCGTTATCAATGTTGGAGCCATCAGTCTCTACCTTGCTGTTGGTAACAGTCTTGTAGGTAATAACAAACTTCTTGCCGCCATTTGCCTTAGTGAGCAGGTGGTCCTTGATGTTGACCGTAACCTTCTGGCCGTCAACAGCAACAGTGTAATCGGTGCCCTCAGTAAGGGTCTGGCCGTCAAAGCTTACGGTAAGGCTCTGGAAATCAAGGCGCTCGTCAAAGGTGTCAACCATGCTCATCGACTTAATCTTGCCGATGGTATCAATGCCCTGCTTTGGCAGCGTAAAGGTGCCGGTATAGGTAATGGTTTCTCCGGCCTTAGCAGGAGCCTGCTCTGGATCAACGGCCTTTACTGGAGCTGGAGTAATTGCCTCGGTGTACACACCAAAGAGGCTGCCGCTGGTAGCCGCGCTGGTGGACTCAAACGTCATGCTGCTTGACTTGGACTTAACAGCAAAACCTGCAAGGTTCTTCTCCTGGTCAGGACCAGAGGTTCCACGAACAGGATTCCAGGTAATATTGCTGCCGCTGGTGCTCTCAACAAGAATGTTCCTGTTGTTCATAACAATGCTATCGATGGTGCTATTGGCGTTAATAAGCGAGAAGGTCTCGTTTGCGCCAGTATCACCGACAACGTCAATATCGCTTGGCTGCATAACAAGCTTAAGGTCACAAGGGGTGCCATCGGTGTACTTAAGCTCTACTGTTACGTTTGCGTTGATTGCATAAGCCCTAAAGATATCAGCAGTATAGCTAGGGTGATTTACATCGATGTAGTCCATAATCTGGAAGGATTTGGAGCCCCAGTTCTCGTCAACCGTCAAGAAAGGCACATCGGTCTTGTTAGGGTTGTTGTAATCTGCATTTGCACTCTGGAGGGTAAGGCCCAGAGAGTTGATGGTGACATAGACGTCAACGTCCTTGCCGTCAACGGTGCCAGCGTTAGAAAACTTCAGCGAAAGAGGCTGGTTATACTGCTGGTTGGAACCGTATTTAGTTGGCTGAACAACAAAAGCTGTTGAGGGCAGTCTGCCTGTATCAGAAGCAGGAATCTCTACACGCTTAACGCCAGTTCCCTGCGAGAGAACAGTCATGTTGTCTCTGGTCAGCGTGAACTGGTAAATGTTGATCTGGGTAAGATCACTATCGTCTTTCTGGCGATCAAGTGCCTGAGCTGTGTTAATAGACATAAACAGGCATGCCACAACCATGGTGAGAAAGACTGAGATTCTCTTAAGAAAACCTTTTTTCATGATGGCCCCTCAAAAAGATGTGCATATTACATCTATATTTTCTTACAAATTGATAGCCAAAACATATGAGAAATTAGTATTCACATAAAAAGTGAATTTGGCTGATAAATAGTACAGTTCACATGGACAGTACTGTTTTGAAAATAGTTCAAATTTTTGTATCCACACCGCATCTGCTGCGGATGAACATGAATTCAGCCGTCGCGCTTCAGTTTGCCTCATTAGGGCGAGAAGGTCTACCAGCTTGGTGATTATCTGGCTCTTGAACTTTCTCTGTCTTGGAGCAAATCCATGCAACGGTATAGCCAACGCAGCCGATAAACAGGCAGGTTAGACCTAACATAAGCATTTTCTCGCCAACACCAAAGTTAATCTCGTATTGAATTTTGAGCGCCAGCGGAGGATCTTGCAGAGGAAGTCCAGCCTTAGCGAATAGGTAGTATGCACCCATGAGCGCGCTTAAAATACCCGAAATTAAAAAGCCCTGTGAAAGGTTCTTGATTACTTGAGCCGCTTTGTTCATGTCGCATCATCTCCTTATGTGGCTATAGTAAAGCAAAACGACGAGAAGCCCAAAAAGTGAACTGCCTCCCATTTCTTAGACACGAGAAATAGGAGGCAGTTCAAAACACACCTAAGTCGGATAATCTGTCAAAAAGACGTATACATGACGCAGAAATTACCACAAACATGCAGATTATCGTCATT
>CAURGZ010000018.1:0-20681 GCA_963524285.1 uncultured Atopobium sp. | reverse complement strand
TGTTCAAACGTTAATGGGTTCATAACCTCACCTCCTACTCAAGACTCTTCGGAAGAATTGGAATAATTCCCGTAGCGTAACCGCTACTGTTGTTATAGAGGTAAATACGCTTATTACCACCACCAGCTGCGCCAATCCAAATCTTTGCGGTGTGGTCACCTGTCTCCGTGCCCATTGGGTAATAACCCTCAATGGCTGGCAGAAGATTGTCTGGCATTTCTGCCGTAGTGGTACGAGCCGAATATCCCGCTGCAAGATAACAGTCGAGATACATCACGCCACCACGAATGCAATAACGGACGCGGCACGCGCCATCATCTTGCAGAGTAGTCCAGCCTGTGAACTTGATAAGCTTGGCTAAATCTTCAAACGCTATAGCTTCTTCACGTCCGTGGATTCTGTCACTAGCAACAAACCCAAACGAACCTAAACCAATGCCCTTAGTTTTATTTCCATTTTGGTTATTTGATATATCAAACTTAATCGCAGGAGCATTAACAAAGAAAGCTCCACCTGAATTAAATAGTAAGTGTCTAGCAAACACTGCGGTCACTTTAGTATCGTCTTTACCATAGTTGTAACCGTCTACGATATTGAACACACCGCCGCCAAGCGATACTGCACTCTGTTCAAACTTCGCAAGCTCCTCTGAGCCTTTCAACAGCTTCATTCCGTGGCTGTCGATGGTTGTGTGAACGCCATCTTTGTCGCCAACATGCGCACCGCTCTCATCGTGAGAGAAAGCGTTTGCCATATCATCAACCGTTGCCTTCACCTCTGCCGCCTTGTTGTTCGCTTCCGTTGCCATAGTCTTCGCCTCCTTTGCTGCTGTGGTTGCATTCTTTGCGTCCGTGGCTACGTGGCTCACTTCCTCTGCCGCCTTCTCAGCCTTAGCCGCGACGGTCTCAACTTTCTCCGCCGCTGCTGTTGCTGTGGTTGCTACGTCTGCAATCTTCTCCGTTGCTGCATCGGCCTTCTTCTCAACCGCCACCGCTTTCTCCTCAACGGCCGCAACTGCTACGGTCGTCTTGTGGGTGTCTTCTACCGTCTTGCGCGTGGTCGATGCGAGAGCGGTCAGACGCTTTTCCGTGGCTTCCTGCGTGCGTTCCTGGGACGTTGTTCCGCTCTTGGTCAGCGTTCCTTCGATTGCGCCGAAGCTGTATCGCGTGGCCTTTGGGTCCACAAGGTTAATCGTTCGACCAACACAGAGCATCATGCGGTCGATGCCATGTGGCTCGCTAGTGACCTGGACGCGCTGCAAGTAATCAATTTGCTGGATGGCTGCGTCTGCGTAGTGCAAATCCGTAGCGCTCACCGTAATGGAATCAGAGAGCTTGCCCGCGGCAAGGTCGGCCACTGCTTTGTCCGCGAGTGCCTGTGGTTGGTTCAGATGGTCATACTCCATCAGCTTCTCGATAACGCCGTAACGCTCAGCCATTGCAGTATCTACAACCGCATCGCCGACAATGTCATAGCCACCGCCAACGTAAGCGTGCTCGTCGTCGATGGTTACGTCCTTCTCGTCTTCACCCTCACCGGTCTTTCCCACAGGGACGATGGCCGTGTAGATGTCCTTACCGTCCGCGCCAGTGTTTAGATCAAGAAGATTCTGGCCAAGCTCTACAGACTGAGCAGCTTCGCTTGAGCCGTCCGCGTTCAGCCAGTCGAGGTAGTTATCCTCGCCCACATGCCGAACACGGAAATAACCGCCACAGAGCTTTGTGAGCTTCTCGCGCATTTCCTTCAATGTGGTCGGACGTGTACCGGTACCACGCTGAAGCGCGCCGAAGTTAACGCCAGCGTTAATGCCTGCCTTGAACTTCTCGCATCGGTTAGACACGCGCGAGTTGTGCTGCTCAATGAACCACTCGAACAGCTCACCAGCCTTTGCGGGGGCGTTAATCTCGCAATCAATCTCGTCGGTGTCGTATGTCTTATAGGGACGGACTGTGGTGTCGTTGAGGTACGCCATCGCACCTTCACAGGTGACGTCAATAGATCCATTCATGGACATCGACACTTTACGGATTCGACCACGGAAGAGAATCTTCTGTGTCTCGTGTTCCGTGAGCTCAATCTCGCGCTCGGTGTTCATAACCGATTCACGATTGAACGCGCGCCAGAGTGGGTGTGTTGGCTGCACGGTAAAAGAAAGAGTCGGAGACTGCCCCGACTCTTCTACAAGCTTACCGGCTGAAATCTGCACGCCTTCCTCACGCGGATCATGAATGACGTTTCCCGCATAAGTCAGCACATACATTTATGCCACCCTCTCCCACATGTAGACGGCACGATATGGTGGCATGTTGTTATGTGGCTGACCGCCGCCGACCGCATCAACCTGGAAGCGGTAATTGGTGTAGGTGTCCGCCGAGCGTGCAGTCCACTGTGTGCCACCGCCATTGTCCGTGCCATAGTGCATGGAAGTGTCGTGGCTGTGGCTTGGCATTTCGTTAATGGTTAACGTGTGAGTATCCTCGCCGCCTGTAGAGCCAGCGGGAAACTTCTGCGACTGAGCCAGGAGGAATACACCATTAAGCGCTTGCCATGTACCGCCCAAAAACGTTGAGGGGTCAGTTGGTTTGGTGCTCTGATAAATCGCACCCACTGGGAACATTGCGTCCAGAAGGTCGAAGTTCTTGGCCAAGTCCTTAATAGTCTGAACAGTTTCGTCTGTGACGTCAGGCTTCGTGAGACCCAGCCTTGGAGTCTTTGTGCTCATTAAATGTCCTTCCACTCGAAGTCGAGCATAACTGTTGTGTTGTTGTGCGTCTCCGCGTCATCGACGTACGCATGCTCGTGCCATGTTCCGCGTATGTCCTGCCACTTCTTGCCGGCAAGGCTGGACCACTTCAGACCCTTGAGCCTGTTCTTTCCAGCGCGGCCGACGTATGCCAGGCTTGTGCCGTCAAGCTGCTCCCACGTAAGCCCCGCATAATCGCGCCAGATGGCCGTTCCGTAGTCCGGCGTAGTGTTCACGGTTACGCGGTTCTTTCCGTTGTGCAGCTCTAGGTCACGGTTTATCCACACACCCGGCTGAAGGTCAACGGTTCGTCCGTTGATGTTGACCAAGGTGCGCGTCTGACATGTGATGGCTGGAACTACCGCGTGAGCGGGGCCGTCGATGATGTAGGTCTTACCAAGTTCACCGTCAAGCTCGTAGTGCATGACACCGCGCGACTTGTATGGATCTGCAGTGATTGTTAGCTTGATGGCCGCCGTCTCGTCATAAAGCGTCTGGGAGGTTACCTCAAAGCGTCCTGTGTAGGTGTAACCCTCGTCCCAGGACAGCGTGAACTCTAAGCGTCTACCGTGGAGCATGTTACGCAGAGCGGTCAGCGTCGTCTCGACGCCTGACCAGTCGTGCGTGTCGAGCGGTGAGAGTGTAACGGTGATTGTTCGCTTGTCGAATACCGGAGCGCCTGTCAGCCACTCAGACAAGTCCAGCACGCCATCGCGTCCAGGGATAGACACCGTAGACGTTCTGGTGGCTGGTGGCTTGTCTGTGTAGTTCGTGACTGCTAGGCGGTAGGTGGCGCAGAGCGGCACTCCATCAACCACAACCTCGTACGTGTCTGTTAGTTCCGTCATCTATTTGCCACCACCTTATATTCACCAAGGTTTGAATCCACATACGGCGAGACGATTGAACCGACCGTCTGGCCATCCATCACAACGCGCATATTGCGCACATCTTCACGCAGTCCAGCAATCTCACTAATCAGCTCGTCGTCACTCTTAGAGTTGTTCACGGCGTCACTGATATAGCCTGTGAGCGTGCTAATTGGTGCGACCGCTTCAGGTCCTGCTTCTCCGCCAATCATGGCTTTGTTTCCATTCATACCGAACATGGTCGGATTCATCAGAACACCGCCGTCGGCGTACCACTCAATGCCCAGGCTTGGAACTGATGGTGGCGCGAGCGAGAATGTGCCTGAGATGCTGAAGTGCGGAAGCTTAATCTTTGGGAACTCAAGATGTAGACCACGGAAGAATCCGCCGATTGCGTCCAGGGCTCCGGATACGGTGTTCTTAGCGTCGCCCATGACGTTGCCAATCGTGCTCGCGATACCGTGGAAGACGTTGCCCACTGTGGTAGAGATACCGTTAAATACTGCCTGGAATGTTCCAGAGATACCGTTGACAATGCCAGACAGAGCAGACGAGAGACCGTTCACGATGCTCGTGACGGTTGTACTCATGCCCTGGAATACTGTCTGCGCGCCATTGGCAGCCATCTGCCAGTTGCCTGTGAAGATGCCAACAAATACGCCGATAACCGTCTGAATCACGCCGACTGTGGTCTGAATGATTCCGGAGATTGTTCCCATGACCGCCATAACGATGCCGCCGACAACCTCAAACGCTGCACCGAATACCACGGACACGATTGTGGCCACTGTGGTAAATGCCACGCCCAAGTTCTGCAGGACTGTGTCAACAAGTGGCTGAGCCGCTGCAGCGAACTGAGAAATGGCGTCTCGTGCTGTTTCGATGTATGGCGATAGAGTCTCAAACGCTCCGCCGACAGCTTCGCCAAATCCGCTGAACGCTTCAACGATAAGACCCGCGCCCGTGCTTAGTCCGTCAAGTGCAGGCTGCAGGATACTCATGACAAAGTCGGCCACCGGCTGCATGGACTGAAGCCACGCGTCGAATCCTCCGCCAGTGGACAGCCCTGTGATGGCGTCCGCGAGTTGTTTGATTAGATCCGCTGCGCCATTGACGACGACCGCGAATGTCCCGCCGAGCACCTCAACGATTGAGTTCAGCACTGGAACGATGGCGTCTATTGCAGCGCCGAAGATTGGCCCTAGAGCGTTGCCAAGCTCACCAAGCGCGCCCATAAGATTGCCAAGCGCCTCTTGTAGTGGTGGAGACACCGCGACCAATCCAGCGAACGCAGCGATGGCGATTCCAACGGGGCCACCCAATGCACTGAGCAATCCAGACAAAGGGCCAAGCATAGCGCCAAGCACTGGGATATTGGCGATAACCGGAGCAAGGCCACTGAGAGCCATAGCACCAAACGCTGCCGCGATAGGCGCCACAAACGTCGGAATATTTCCGAGCTGCTTTCCCATGGCGTCAATAGCCGGTGCCGCTTGCTTGAACGCATCAACCAACACTTGAATAGCCTGCGTAAATATTGGAGCGGTCAGACGCGACAGAGCCGCGCGGACGTTAGCAAATGAGCCAGCCAGCGTGTTACCAGATGACAGAGCAGCTTCGCCTAGACCAATGCGCATGGCTTCCGAGAATGTATGGAAGTCAATCTGACCCTTGGAGACCATGTCGGAGACTTCCTTGGACGTCTTGCCAAGGTACTCGCCCAAAAGCTGAAGCACCGGCACGCCAGAGCTTGAAAGCTGCAGCATATCGTCGCCCATCAGCTTGCCGCGCGATGCGACGGATGAGAAGATAACGCCGATATCATTGAACGCTCGACCAGATGCAGCCACAACATTCGCGACAGACTTCAGCGTGTTGGTCATATCCTCGCCGGACTGAATGCCAGCTGCAGAAAGCGTTGCCGCTGCCGTTGCTGCGTCACCCAGGCCAAACGCCGTGCCACGTACTGATTGCGTGGCCGAGTCCATAATGGACTCGATGTCCTGGGCGTCGTGGCCAAAGCCGGCGAGCTTCTTTCGCGCGTTGTCAATGTTCAGCGCACGGTCGATGCCACCCTGGATGGCCATACCAGCAATCGTGGCAATTCCCGCCTGGCCTACGCCAATCAGTGAGCTCGTGATTTGCTGGGTGTTGGTACGAACAGCATTCCAGGCGTTGGTCAGTCCGTTTCTCGCGCTTGTCGCGATGCCGCTGAAGATGTTCTGAGCACGCGACCTAAGCTCGGCAAACGATGATTGCACGCTGCCAGACGCATCGCCCATGCTGTGATCCATAGAGCGCGATACTTCCTGCGCCTTGTTCTGGATCTGACTGAGCGAAGACTGCGCCTTGTTTACGCCATCAATGAAGCCGTCGGCGTTGACGGTGAACTTTGCGGAGAGTGTATAGTCACTTGCCATATATACCTCCTCTCATGTTTATTTCTGTTGATTCGATAGAGCCTTCTCAAGTGCGACCATTTTGTCGCGCGCTTCTTTTGCGCTCATGGTCTTTCTGTCAGGCTTGTTTGCTTCAACCCACAGAAGCTCAGGCTCTTCGCTCTTCTTCTTGTAGCCATTGGCGAGCGCGTTGGCTATTGCTTCGTTGAGGAGCATCTGGTCAGACGCGACGCGGTCATGCTCAGCCACTTGAAGAAGGGCAATCTGAGCCGCTGTGAGCCTGTTAAACTCGTCCGGCGTCCACCCAAAGCGAACAGCCGCCCACGCCCACATTGCGTCACGCTCATAGCCTGTCAGCGGTTTCTGTGGCGCTTCTTGTGGTTGGTTGGCTTGTTGCTGTTTGCTCGTGGACGGTCTGACCCAGCGCGGGCTCACCAGATCTATCGGAATAAAAAACCGCAGTCCTTCATGAGTGAGTCGCTTACGGCTTCAATCATCTGAGCGTAGCCATGCTCCTGTAGGTACTTTCCAGCAAGCTCGATGGCCTGTGTTGGGTTAACCCATGCGCTTTGGCCACTCTCACGAATGCCATACGCGAAGATGGTCTTAGTCTCGCGCAGAGTTGGCTGAGCGGTGAACACGGAAATAATGCTCTTGTTACCAATCGCACTTTCAGCCATCTCCACACGCTTCTCCGCGTAGAGAAGCTCGTATGTAGTACCATCAACCTCGAAGGTAAAATCTGCCATTTCTTACTCCTTAACTAATAAAAAAGGGGCAGCCGAAGCTACCCCGTGAGTTGTGTTTGTGGACGCTTATCGTCCTGTTGGCTTGGTGATTGCCTTAGCCTTAGCGGCTGCGTCAATATCGAACCACGTCCACTTGCCTGTGCCTGTGAGAGATACAGACGCGGTGCGTACGTCATCGGTTGGCGAATCAGCCTCGTACTTGGTAACGATGACAGCGCCGCCGCCGATTGGCGTGAAGTCTGTATTGTCCAGGAACTCCTTGACGCACAGAATAGTGCCGTCGGCGAGTGCCTGGCGGAACAGTTTATCGCTCTCTGCGTCCTTGACGGCCACCGTATCGACGGAAACCTCGAAAGAACGAGTAGATGCGCGATTAACCTTCCAAGCACCACGGGAAGACTTCGTGGAGACGCTTGTGGTATCAGCGGAAAGCGATACCTTGTGAGACTTCTCGCCAGCGATTGCAAGAAGCTTAGAGCCGTCAGCGCTGAATACGCCGAGCAGGACCTCTGCGCCGTTTACAGCGTTAACGCCGCCCGCGGAGACGTCGCAATATGCACCACTATCGAATGCAGTTGAATCTGGCATAGTAATGCCCCTTTCTACTTAATAATCAGACCATAGGAGACGACCACCTCGAACGGCACAACCGCGTGCCATTCTCCTGTTTCGTCTCGCTTGATTGTGTTTAGACCGTTATCCGTTTGACGGATGACCTGGAACGGACAAGCCAAACTAATCGGCTGGCTCATGGCTTCTTCTAGAGCCGTCACCATCTTGAATATTTCCTCGCGCGCCCTGGACGGCTTGGAGATTGCGTGAAGCTCGATGGTGTAGACGTCCAGCCACATTGTTTTTGTTTTGTCCGGACGAACTGAAAGTGCGCCGACGGAATAAAGAGGAGAGGGTTCTTTATTCGCGTCGGTCACACATTTAACGCCCGTGCCTTCTTTGACACGTGCCACAACCGCCGCGACAAAGTCGTCGAGCGGGAGTCGCCTTAGTGCTTGCCTCATAAGCCTTTACTCCTTAGATACTCGCCACACCGCTTCTTCAGAACAGCGCGCGCCGCTTTGATTTCCGTAGCGAAGAAGTGCTGGCCTTCCACGAATGGTGCCTTTAGGCGCTTCCCAAGCTTCGGAACGTACTGGCCAACGTTTTGACGATGGCCATACTCAACATGCGGAGCGTACTCGCCTGTGTAGCCGACCTCACCTTCGCCACCTTTGACACTTTGGCGAATGGATCCAATCAACTCGCCTGTGTCGCGCGGTGTGGTTGCGCGTAGGTCTTCGGCTATCTCATTCACGGTGCGCTTCATAACAATTTCAGGCTTGATGTTTGCAAGCTCTTTCAGTGCGTCGCCAAGTCCGCCATCGTCAAACTGCAGGCGAACACTAGGCATACGTATCACCCTTTAGCTTCTTCAGCGATAGAACGCGACGGCGTCCGAAGTCACTCACATGGATGACCTCATAGACGTCGCCAGCATCAATCACGGGAAAGCGTACAAGAGACGCGCGAAGGGCAAGCTCGGCGGGAACTGTCGTGATAAGTGTCAAGTCACACGCCGCGTAGTCGTTGCCTTCGTTTGCCGTCTCTACAAGGGACGCAGGGCATACCCTCGCCCGGGTGGTTGTAAGCACCCGGCGCGAGAGCACGCGGTTTCCTAGCTTGTCGCGCGCGTCGGTGTCTGCGAGCTCAATCAACTCGCACATCCGCCACCTCATACGAACCTCACCTTTGGAAACTGCAGAGCGGAGGTATTGTCCGCCCTAGCAGTCTCAGCCAAGGCGGAAAGCTCCGCGGCATACTCCGCGAGAAGGTCGTCCACAAACTGAAGGGACAAGGTTCCGCCCTGCCCCTCCGCCTCCTGCGTGATACCTTCATCGAATCGGCGATTCACTGCCTTGATGGTTGCATCGACCACAAGGGACTCAGCTGTGGCGGGCAGCGTGGATACACCAACGCGCAAACAGATGCGGTCTGTGAGCGTATGCGTGACCTCTTCCAGCCACTTATCGCTCGGCTTATCCTCGACCGCTTCGAGTCGTGTCTTGACACGATCTAATACGCTCATACGCTCACCTCCTTACTCGTGAATTAGGCGGTTGCCTTAATCTCAGCCTTAACAACGCCGTCGGTAATCTCTGGGAAGATCTTGACGCCAGACATAACCAGGGTGTCGCAGGTTGCGGTCTTGGTGTCGATGTTGTGGGTGATACCAACGAAGCCAGTAGCGTCGGAGGTCAGGCCGAAGGTGGAAGCAAGGTCGGAACCGTTTGCTGGGACGTATGCCAGGTTCAGGTTCATAGCTGCAGTACCGAAGATGGAGCCTGCTCTAACCTTGGAAGAGGTGATTGCGGTACCCAGGCCAAGGAAGTCCTTAAGGTAAGTAATACCTCCAGCGTTCTGGGTGGTTACGGTTGCGGTGCCGAGGTAATCAGCAACGTCGAGAGGGTTGACGAAGAAGACGAATGGATTAGCTGCGTCGGTGTCGAATCCGTCATAGCCCTCGAACTTAGCGGTCAGAGTTGCCCAGAGGTTGGCCATAGCTGCCTGAAGGGTCTTGCCGTTCTTTGCTGCAGCTGTGGTGGTTGCGACGCTTGCAATCAGATCGCTGCGGATGCCGTTCTGGATGGTGCCGATAAGCTGAGCGTCTGCTTCGTTGATTGCGCGGTCGCGGCCACGAAGCTGAATAGCCTCGGCGGAGGTTACGCGGCGATACTTGTTGAGCGGAAGCTCGATGGTCTGGTCAAGCTGGCGCTTGATGTTGGACGCTGGAATGGTGTCACCCTCAGCAACAACGCCACTCTTGACGTCCTTCACGAACTTGTAGGTCTTGATGGTGCCGCCCTGTGATACAGGGATAAGGTTGGTAATACCGAGAGCCTTCTGAAGCTCCTGGATGCCCTGGGAGAATCGGTTGACGTAATCAATAGAAATCTCAGGGGCGATGTCGGTCTTTACGGTAAGTCCTGTTTCTGCTGGCATAATGTGCCACCTTTCTTAGTGTTAAACAAATAATCCAATGTTGTCGCGGATAGCTGCCTGGCGAGCGATTGGGTCCTTAATGGCCAAGATCTCTTCTTTGGTCATCGTCTTAGTGGCCACACCCGCCGCAGGAGCTTTGCCCGCGAGTTGTTTCTTCACGGCATCTTCTACGGCCGCCGTGAAAGCCGTTGAGAAAGCGTCAACGGACGCCTTGGTTTCCTCCGCAGTCTCACCCACTAAACGCGCGAGAATGTCATCACTAACCGCGATACCTTGCTCAGAGAGTTGACGACGAGACTCAGCCACCATCGCGTTTACTGTGTCGCGACGCTTGTACTCGTCAAGCTCCTTCTGGACCTTGTCACGTTCGTACTCTGCTTTTTGCTGAGCATTCATCTCGGCCAGCTTTGCAGCTTCCTCAACCTTTGCGGCTTGCTGCTTTTCCCACTTCGCGAGACGCTTGGAGACAATCTCATCAACATCAGCGTCCGTGTACTTTGGCTGCTGCTTGTTGTCCTGCTTTGGCTCGGTCTGTGTGGTGGCCGCGTCCTTGTTAGCGCCTTCGCCATCCACTACAGGAGCTTGAGCTTGCTTAGTCTCCTCTGTGGTCTCTGTGGTTGTTGCTGCGTTTGTTTCTGCACCCATTGTTCTTCTCCTAATCCCCGGCGCTCCCAGGCGCGTCGGCGTGCCTTTTCTCCTTAGCTTTTAGCGACATCAAAGCTTGGTCGGCGCATTAAAAAAGCGACCGTCTAGTCGCTTTCAATACACAGTTCAATAATCTTTTCCAGTACCTCGTCCGTGGGACATCCACGGCAACGCATGAGCTCGCGCTCCCCTGCGTCCACAACGCACACCGTCGGAAGGTGAGTGATGCTCTTCGCGTCCTTGGACCTCGGTGAGCCGTCCACGTCAACAATCTCGTACTCAATATCCTCTTCAGATAAAGCCGGCACTATCCTTTTGATAGTGCCGCGGCAGATGCTGCACCACTCGGCCATATAGATCACTACTCGCGCCATATTCTCACCCCCTTGGCGAGGTAATAAAAAAGCCACCCGGAGGTGGCTTGTGAAAGCTAGTTAGTTGATGAAGGTTAAACTTCAGCTGTTAATCGTTTCCAATTCTCATAATCCTCTGGCAGAAGGTACTTCTCCATCGGAGCGCTTCCGGCCATTTGCTTTACATGTTCGATTGGATGTTTTCCTTCGACTGCCATCATGTAAAACCTAACGCAATACATTTTGTCTTGGTCCGCGTCAAGCTGGCGAGGATTCTCGTACTTTTTCAAGATGTCTAAAACAGCATTCATGCCATTCACCTTTTCAAATTACTTTACATAGTAATTATACCCATATCGCTGAGCATTTTCCATCAACCATTTATGCTGAAATTCTCTAAGCATCTTCTCGGCTTCAGTTGTATCTGCATCATAGAACGGTATGCCAAGAGCTTGATAGTGCTCCAACCAATAAGAATAAGAGACTCTATCCCATGTGGCTTGTATAAACAGTCTATAATCTTCCACTAATTCACGGCCGAGCTCAATATTTGTTTTGTGAGTACGTTCGAGAACAAATTGCCTTTTTTCTCCTTGCGTTTCTCTTGCCGTGTTTGACTTTAGTCCATATTCAACTAAAACATTGATATCTTCAACGCTAAGCGTACCGCCGACACGTGTCGTGTGAGTGTGAACTAAAGCAACATTGTGCAGAGATGTTTGACCAGAATCAGATAGGAGTTTTATTAAATCTTCTTTTGGCGGCATGACTACATTGTTTACAGTTCCAGTACCGCTCCATATCTCCCTACCGTCAAATATAAACGATGCATCTTCCGGTTCACCAAAAATACGAGAGCGACGGCCAGCGGATACTTTATAAACCGTTTCCTTCTCTGCAATTTTCTCCGTCTGCCTTTGACCAAGCTCCTCCTGCTTCTGTTGCCATGCGTCCCAATCGTCCACAGCTGGTGCAATCTGGCACCTACAGTATGGATGGAGCGGTGGGAAGTTCACGCCCACTTGCATATCCTCAAACCTAAACGTAGATCCATTCACGCCTTCGCACTCTTCACAGGCGCGCTCGTCATGCACCACCTCGATGGTGTAGGAGTCGAAACCTTCACGCTTCAACTCCTCAACCTGCGCCATGCGCGAGACGTAAGTGCCCTCGGTGTAGACCAGGCGCATAAGTGAAGACTGTGGAACGTCCACAAAACGTTTCTCGAGAGCCTTCGCGATACGCTGGTACGAATCACCGCGCGCGAGTGCCTTCGACATATCCTGCGCAACGTATGACGCGAGCGTCTCCGTGTTATCCCAGATGCGCTGGGAGTATGACGTATTACCCGTCCACACCGTATCAACGAAACGACGAACCGCGTCAGAGTCCATGCTGTAGAACGACCGACCAAATCCCATCGCTTCAGCCGCTGTGTTTGCACCGCGCAAGGACTGGCGCATGATGTGGTTGTCTATGCGCTGAACCACGTCTCCTGTTGCTTGGTAGAGGTGCAGGCGTGCGGACGCCTGCAAGCCTTCGAGCCTGTTTAGTTGGTAGATTGATTTACGCACATCCACGATGGACTGCATATCCGGGTGCTGGCGCAGAAACTCGTCACAGTCACGAATAAGAAGCTCGCGGTCTTTAGGGTCCATCGTCTCCATAAGACGGCGATACTCCAGGACGCCATTCTCGCCGTAGCGCTGATAATACTCAGCAATCTCGCGATTCAGGCGGCGAAGCTCGCTCTCGTAAGCGTTATGGACGCGTATCGACAGAGCGCGTTCGTCTTTCTCCATCGCTGCGTCAGCGAGTGTTTGGCGGCTGTGCCAATACGAGTCCATGTTGCTCCTTATCTAACAATTTCCGGCATAGCATCGCCCAAAAGAATCGAGCGTGCCTTGTCATGATCTACTCCAATAGACGCACTAATGACGCTTATCGCCTGAGCCTCTGACAGGCTTCCCGCGGCGTATTGTGCAATAACAGAAAGAAGTGATTGGGTCTGTGCTCCGTTGAGCGACTTCAGACCTCCATCACTCGCCCCCCCCGCCTGTACGGTCTGGGACCATCTGCGCGGCCTGCTCGGCACGTTCATCGGCTATGCGCTGCATCTCAGCTTGTGGCGAGTCAACGCACGACAGAACGGACAACTGCGTCTCCTCGGACGTAATGCCGGAGAGGTTGCCCGCAATCTGAGACTCTTCGAGCAGGTTCGATGGCAGGTTGCGCGTGAAGGTGGCGCGGACAGTGGTCCATGCTTTAGCGTCTAGGCGTGTGTTTCCTGCGTAGTTACACAGAAGCTTCCAGCGCCTAGAGAGTGAGCGGCGGAACTTCCTCTGCTTTACTACGGCAATGTCGCTCATAGCCTGCAGTCGATACTTGATAGCAATACCGGAGCTGGTGTCGAACTTCTCGCTTGATAGATCTGACACCATCGACAGAACGAAGATGAGACGCTCCACGCGATCAATGAAGTTCTCCTGCGTGCCGTCTGCGTCAGGCTTAGACAGAAACTCAACGGTAACGTTTGCTGCGTCTCTGGAGTCTAGGTTGATGATGCGCGAGTCCCTCAAGTCCTGCAGTGTCTGTTCGTCCAGGCGCGCGCCAAGAATCTTCAAATAGGCGTCGGCGTAGTACTCGACATCGTTAGCCTTCTCGGAGATTGCTTTGTTGTACGCGTTAATGAGTGACATGACGCCCTCGAACAGTCCAAGGCGCTCCTCATTGTCCACATACTCAACCACAGGCACATCGTCAAAACCGTGGATGACAGGCTCACCAAAGATAACCTTCGAGCCGTCCATCACAAACGGCGTCTCGAACATAGGGTCGTAGAGTGTTCCGCGCAGTGTGTCTCGCGCGTTGTCGAAAAGGTTATCGTCCAACCAGAAGCGCACCGCGTAGATGATGTCATTCTCTACGGTGTCATCACGAACAACGAAGCAATTCATCGGCGTGACTGAACAAGAACGCGCGAAGGCTTCCTCGTCGCGCCACATAAGCTCATATCCTGCGCCATAGATGTCGGCCAGCTTGGAAAGCTCAGCGTCTAGGTCGTCGGAGTCGTTGACTGCGCTCCATACGTCCAGATACTCTGCGAACGCTTCATCGTCAGCGGTAGTGCGGATAGGAACGCCCAAGAAGTAGCCGACCATGGAGTCCACAATCTGTTTGGCAAAGTTGGCCACGAGTCTGTTGTCCGGCTTGTATTCTACCTTCTTCTCTTGATGCAGAATGTCGTGGTCGCCCTCGTATGCTTTACGAAGACTGGCCAAGCGGTTAACTTGCTTTGCGCGGTAGTCCACCAAAAGCTTGCCAAGAAGCTCCGCGGTCATCTGTGTGTCCTTTGGTAGGCGATAGCCACCCCTTGGCTCAAACGTGGAAGCGTTTGCTCCTTTAACGTCAGCACTCACTAAATGCCTCCTCTAAATAGTCGAATGGTCGGCGCATTATCGTGCAAGCGAATAGCGCACGAGAGGGAATCAGGCGCATCATCGTGCTCCGCTCCCTCGGTGAAGTCCATGACTTCGTTCCAATAATCGACGCTGGCTTCGCGGACACTCTCAAGCCTGGACAGCTTGGACCAAGTGCCGCGGCCATACGTCGCAATCTTGATGAACTTGTTTGCAGTCTCTGAGTATGTATGGACGGGCAACCCGTACCCATCGAGCTTGTCGGCCACGTAACCCTTATCCGCGTTTTTCTCCATGTAGACCGTGCCAAGTCTCAGCTCGCGGTGTAGCTCCAAGATGCGCGCCATGCACTTATCGACGTGCGTCTCGCGGTACAACTCACCGTGGACGTAAGCTTCATCGCCCACCCACTTGATACACGTGATGGCCGTGCCGTCTGAACCGCCGTAGGCCGCATCCACGTGCATGATGCCGTCGTAAAGAAGGCTCTCGTCTTTGAAGGTCTTACAGTCGCCCTCGAAGACCACGCCTTCCTCCGCTACGTGGCGAAGCTCGTAGTTCGCCGCGAAAAGTGAGTGCGTCATCGACGCTTTCAGTTCTGTGGCCACGTCCACACTCACGAGCCCTGTGGTATCCCATGGCCACTTCTCAGCGGGTGGCATGATGGTGAACGCGTCGTCTTTGTGCCACGGGGTTCCCGTGTTGATGATGCGTCCACCACGGTTCTTGACGTTCTGCAGTTCGCGGTAAATCTGCTTTGTGCGCTCACGCTCAGCGCGGCTCACGCGGTCACGCAGCGTGACAATGTCGTCCGTGAAGATGATGTCCCAGTGCTTACCAGTAAGCGAGCCACCAATGCCGATGCCTGTCAGTTGCGGTGAGCCGGAGACGTTACACGCCAGGCTTGTCGAGATTGCCGTAGAGCTTGCCGTGGTCAGTTTCAGTGACTGGCTGTAGATGCTCTGTGCAATCTCCTGGGTGAGCGGATGCTCGACCATGCGCTTGACCGCCGCGAGTACTTCTGCGACGTCATTCTCGCCTTTGCGCTGGAATCCCACCGTCAAGTCTGGACGCGTGAGCAATATCAACCACAGAGCCACCTCGACGCAGGTCGTCTTGTATGAACCTCGATGGGACTGAAGCGTCATGTCGCCCGCGCCGAACACCATCTCATGGATCCATCTGTCGTGGAGTCCTTCGCGTAGAAGTTCATAGCCTAGCTCATGTGCCAGGCGCACTGGGTGCTTAGCTATAAGCGTCGCGAGTGCTCTATTTGTCTCCATCGCTCTCTACCTCGTCGAGCAAGCTCTTAAACGCGGCGCTGGCTTCCTTAGCGTTGGCAGATACCTCCATCTGCTGCACGGGCTTCTGTCCAGAAGAATCGCGAACGAACTCAGCCGCGCGCACGTCTCCTTCGAGTGCCTGGGTGAGCATGGCAAGCGCCATGGCTTCGCTGGCGGTCACGTTCTTACCCGTGAGCCCCGCGATAGTGGACGCCTGGGACAGCTTGCCTGGCTTCATCGGCATGGCCAAGAGATCTAGAAGCGTCTCGCGAATCTCGCGTCTGCGCTTCTGAACCGCGTTAGACTTCGCGGCGCCCTTCTTGCCTATCGCGCTCAGCTCCTCTTTAGTGCGCTCGCTGTTAGGCTTTAGGTTCTTCGCCGCGTTCGGATTGTTCAGTCTTGCCATTCGTGAATACAGCTTCCTCTTTATGCATAAAAATGAATATTGAGCTAACAAAAAAGCGCCCTCATTTCTGAGAGCGCCCGAGTCGCTTTGTTAACTTTCGTACATTCCTACGGTATCAAGATAGCACGTTTTAATATGTATATAACTGCAAGATTATGCACGATTTATGAATATTCTTCTTGCTTTATACACAGCTTAGCAATACCCATCGCGTTTGTAAACTCCAAAGAACGTTCGCGCAGCTTGAACGCTTGGCGCATGGAAACGTGTGCCCTCTTGGCTGTCTCCGCCCACGTGTAACCCTCGACGAAGTACAACTGCATCACGAGGGCTGCATCTTGGCCAAGCGCTTCTCCGATTGTGTTGCATGCGGCGTAACCGTCAAGAATGACGCTCTCCAATTCATCCAATAAACCCTCTAGAAACGCCTGTGCGGTCATTTCCGCTATGCTTACGCGCGCAGTCGGGTCAGAAGTCGAATTCTTAGCTCCCGCGCCGCCAGAAGCCTTTAGAGGCTCTCTAACGGCGTTTAACCTGTTGCGAGCGCTTTCAATGTCTTTCGCGGCCTGCCTAACACTCTCCCACCATTCCAGCCCAGTCATGCCACTACCTCGCCTTTTCCTATAATTCCTCGACCGAGAAATAGATGCCCATGATGTCAGCGTAGCCTTTGTCGAGACTCTCACTGCAGATAAAGCGGTCGTCTTCAATTATTCCACACCTGGTCAGACAGTCTTCAAACGTCTTCAGCATGTTCGACATGTCCGGCTTCTCCGTCATGGGGGTGCCATCGGGATGCTTCTCGCTCGCAGGGAAGCACCACTTCACCACGCAACGCAAAGGTCCCGTGAGCGGCTGGAAATTCTCCGACACCTTCGTGACCGACTTCAACCACACACAAATCAGATCCTCTGCGGTCTTCAGTTCATCGGACTTCCGGATGGCGGCGTGCATTCCTTTACCACCGCCCACGATGTACGCCAGAAGGGCGTTATGCGTCACGCTCGGCGGCTTCATGGGCAAGAATGCCGATACTCTCCTCTTCGTGCCTTGTGCGGGCTCTCCGTGGCTTGTGCGGCCGCCCGCTCCTCTTCTTGTGTCAACCACATCAATCAATCTCCTAATCGTGAATCGTGAATCGTAAAAAATGAACCGCGCCAATTACGCGGGCGCGCGCGGAAGAATCTTTAGCTGTGTGACGCACCACGGGCGTTAGCGAAACACATAGCGTAGGGCGATTGGCGCGCGCCCTTGGCGCCAATTGCCTAGCCTGTGGGCGTACACACACGAAGATGACGAAAAACCACCATTGTGGTGAATATAGGGATATATACCTATATAAGCGGTATCCCGTTTTTCTTCACATCATTCATCTTCATCATCTAAAAAGCCTTGTTCAGCTGCGGAAATGGCGTCAAAATACACGGTTATTTTCTTTTTCCGTCCGCGCCAGCCAATTCCGTCGATTTTTGTCTTCCCAATCGGACACCAATCTTGCTTCGTCCAGTACTGAATATCGCGTGCGGAAGGCTTCACTTCGTACCCCTCTGGGTCTATGCGCGTGCCGATTCGCTCAAGCAGGTCCTCTTGGGTGACGTATCCGTTATCGTCCGCGCAACCATCCGCCACTGCCGCATCGTAAGCGTCCTGCATCAGCTCCGCCGCTTCCTTCTGGATGCGGTGGTTCTTCGCCAGCTTGCTCTCGCGCCCCTTAGCAAATGGGTCAGCGCCTTCCGTCTCAAACTTCGCGAGCATGCCTGTTGGGTCGTCGTAGAACCTTGGCCACTTGAAGATGACATCACGCTCTGGTGGCGTTGGAAAGCTCCTCGTGGTCATGGATACGCGATAGGCCGGACAATCGTTCAAGCGCGTGCGCCTGAACTCCTCCGGAATCTCCAGCGGTGTGAAGTCGCACATTGAGTCCGCGTCACGTGCATAGACGCCAGAGCCGCTCATGCGGTCCATTGCTTTCTTCTGGCCGGCTGTACCCTTTGGATGATGGTGCGCATAGACTACAGCGCATCCGCACTCTTCTGTGATCCTGTCGATGGCGTTCGTGAACTCTGCCACCATGCGCGAATCGTTATCGTCTCCGCCGTTGACCTTATAGACTGGGTCAACGATGACCATGGTGAAGAAACCCTTCTCGCCATGCGCCAAAGCGCGGCGAATCAAAATGGGCGTTAAGTCCTTCATAAGGCGAGCCTTACCGCGCAAATTCCATGAATAAAAATTGGTCTTTAAATCATCGAGTGCGCCAGGCTGTTTATCACCGTGACGGGCGTCCCAAACCGTGTGGAGACGCTGTCTAAACTCGTTCGCTTCAATCTCTAGGTTTACGTATAAAACGCGTCCTTTGATACATGGCATACCCAGCCACGTGCTACCCGTACAGACCGCTTCAGCCAAGTCAATGAGCGCGTAGGATTTGCCCATCTTGGAGTCGCCCGTGAGAATCATCTTCTGGCCCTGGCGTAGAAGTCCCGCGCCTTCGATACCGATAAGCGGAGCGTTCAACTCCACCGGCTCGTCCCAGTCTGAACAGTCGGCTTCGTCTGGCAAATCGTCTTCAGATTCGTCTGCCCATTTCTCCCATTCGTCCCAGTCTTTACAGCCAATGTTGAGCTTCAGAAGTCTCTGACGATTCTCGCCACGCGTGATGCCTGGCATACGTGAGAGACGGCTGGGGTTCTTGTTGGCCATGTCCGGCGAAAACTTACGGCGTGCGCAGAACTGATAGAGCTTCTCTACGCGCTTTCTGTACAGACTTTCATCGCTTCCTGCATCAATGTGGACGATAGCGTGAACGCTCTTGTTGCCGCTTGATACCACGGCCACACACGGAAGCTTCATCGCCTGGATCATGCCAAGCTGTTTTTCCACCTCAAGCGTGTCGGACTCAACAAGTGCGTATCTAAACTCGGTAATGTTCTGATTGGAGCGTCCCTTGCCGTCTACCGGGTTAAAGCAGATCCATGCGCCCGCTTCTGGATTCCAATCGCCCAGTACCTTGCCCAAGTCTCCGCCGCACTTGGCGAGCTCCTCTCGAAGCTCGCCTGCGGTCCTGTCCCAATGACCACGCTTTGGCATATACTTGCCGTCTTTTTCGTAGACTTCATTGACGTAGCACACACGGTCGGAATCCTCAAACACTGCCGCCAGGTAGTCCGATAGGTCCTTAGCCTGGTCCCAGTCTCCGTCCATAACATCGACGTCAACTTCGTCCGCCCAGTCTGGTGTAATGCCGAAGGCGTCACCCGGGTCAATGATTTCATCGTCCCAACCAATGGCGTAACTCTTCGTGCCTGGCGACCATCCACGAGCGCGCGCGAACGCGATAATGGTTCCGCTTTTGACACGTGACGGCGAGCGACCGAAGCTCTTCCACTTGCGCTCGCACTCACCCTCATGGTAGCGGTAGATGTCCATGCGGCTCCACGCGTCCCAGTTCTGCCATGAAAAGCCGGACTCATGAAGCGCCATGCCACAGTCCACCCACTGTTGGTAGTCAAGCTCGGAGGGGTCTATCCAACTAAGCGCCTCCAGGAGGTCTTTGTGGTCGTCTTTATTTCCCATGGTTATTCACCACATCTACAAGAGCACGATAGAAAGGCCTGATTTTCGCGAATGCCGCATTCAATGACATGTCGACGACTTCAATACCACACGCCTCGGCCACGCGGTTTTCAATCTGCGCGCCTTTGCTCTTCGTCCATCCAGGAAGAAGAATCATCACTTCATACATCGGATAATAAGGCTCGTCTTCACCGTCTCGGACTCTAAGCGATAGAGCCTGTAGACACGTGGCCATGGCGGCCTCGTATGGAGAGTCCGAAGGTATCTCTGTGGCTGGGTTGAACACCATGCCATCGCTTACCTTGCTCAGAACTTTCTCCACAAAGATGAAGGGGTATTTGTACCCCTTCACGCCCGTGATTGGTCCAGACAGATACACGTTTTTACCTTTGAGAAAATAAAGGTCGCTCTCCGTGACATCTTCTGCAGCAAGCTCCGCGAGCTTGTCTGTATATTCATCGAGGTTCATTTCAATACATCTCCTAGTCCTAGACTTGCGGACAGATCTGCGAGCTCGTCGAATCTTGTCTTTGCTTCTTCGTTAGCGAGTGGGCCATTGATAAAGTCTTCCGCGTACTTCACCGCATCCTCTGTGCTTTCCTTCTTGGCCACTGAGGCAATGATGCAAAGTGCCGCGGTAAATCCTGTGTCGAAGCCTTCTTTGCGGCCAATGTTATAGAAGTCTTTAGATAGTGCCTTCAGAAGCTCAGCATCGAACGCAGACATTCCTATATTTTCAAGATCCATTAGTCTCTCCTTAGTGACATGCTTGCTACCATCGCGACAATAATTGCGATAACTCCAATACCAGCAACAACCGCAGCGTTTTGGGTGTCTCCTGTTGCGGGCAGAGCTGCTTTCTTTGTCTTCTTAACCTTCTTCGCTGGCTTTGCTGGCTCGGGCTTAGGCTGTGGCTGTGGCTCTGGGTCACTATCCTGTGGCGTTGGCACTGGCTCGGGTGTAGGTGTTGGAGTTGGCGGTGTCTCGGGTTCTGGCTGTGGCTCGGGTGTTACTGGCTCTGTTGGCTGTGGGCGATTGTCACCGTTACCATTACCGCCGCTGTCATGGTTTACATACTGATAGCGTGAACCCTGCGTGGTTTCGCGGCTCTTTAGCTGGATAGAGTTCGAGGTTGTCTCTGTGCCTTCTGTTTCGTAGTACATGAAGTACTGATTGCCTTGGAAATCAACACTCGACAAGTCCCAAGTAAAGCTGTTTCCGTTAATGGTTGGCTCGGGAACGCTC
>CAURGZ010000017.1:0-21490 GCA_963524285.1 uncultured Atopobium sp. | reverse complement strand
ACCTTAGTGAGGTCCTTAACTGCTAAAACGGTGTTACTCATGTGAGGCGCTCCTCTCAAGCCTGCGTGAAAGATACGAAAGTGGGAAGCAGGCAGCAAAATACAGGAAGAAAATAGCTCCGTAAATCCAAAGTGCTCCGTCGGTTGGGAACTTAAAGCGATAAAAATCGGTGATCTGACTTCCAACTCTGAGCAGTTCAACCACGCCAATCAGATTACACAGTGACGTTGTCTTAATCATGCGCGTAATCAGATTAATGGCTGGTGGTAAAAGACGCTTGAAAGCCTGAGGCAGGATGACCTTAAAGAACGTCTGCTGGCGAGAAAGGCCAAGTACAAACGCGCTGTCATACTGAGATGCTGGAATTGACTCCAATGACCCTCGTACCAGGTCTCCAAGCTCGGCTGCTCCCCAGAAGGTAAAGACCACAATTGAAGCTTCAATGCCATCAAAGTTGACATCAAACCATTCAGAAGTACCAAAGAACACCACAAAGAGCAGCACCAGCTGCGGCATAACACGAACAATCTCGAGGTAAACGCGAAGAATTGCACGAACAACCTTGTTGTTGGATGTCATAAAAAGTCCAACAAGAATACCAAGAGGAATGGAAAGTGCCACAGAGATAAGGCCAATGTGCACCGTTGTTGCAAGACCTCCAAGAAGGCGCGTTATCACTCCTTCCTGCAGCAAAATGTTATCGACGGGCATAGTCAAGCCTCCTCTCCAGCCAGCTGCCAAGCAAAGAAATAGGAACAAGGATAATCACATAGGCAATTACCAGCATAAAGAGGGCTTCTGTAGTGTCGTATTGCATGCCAATAATGTCCTTGGTTACGTACATCAAATCTGCAAGAGCAATGCCGGAAACAACGGAAGATTCCTTGATTAAGAAAATGATGTTAGCAACGAGGCCTGGAATTGCTACAGAAAGTGCCTGTGGAAGAATAACGTGCTGGAGAGCTTGAATCTTTGAGAGGCCCAAAACCTGTGCAGATTCAAACTGAATGGCTGCAACTGATTCAAAACCTGCACGAAACACTTCTGCCATATAGGAGCCACCAAGAAACGTTAGACCCACAATAGCAGCTACTTCTGCATCCATTTTGAGACCAACTTTAGTCAGACCAAAGTAGATAAGAAACAGCTGAATAAGCAGGGGTGTTCCTCTGGAAAGCTCAACGTAAACAGCATTAAGCTGACTTAAAACAGGAATTTTTGTCAGCGAAATCTGAGCACTTATCAAACCAACGATAAGCGAGAAGAGAACTCCAAAGAAAGAGATAGTAAGCGTTATTTTTGCAGCTTCTGCATACAGTGGGAGGTGTTCCCCTATGAAGCTCCAGTCCATGCGAATAAATCCTCTCGGGATGTGCGAATACTCACACAAGAGTTACAAAATAGCTTTACGCCCGAGTCTGTACCAGGAAAATTTTGCTCAGCGACAATTACACCCTGGTCGTATGTGACCCGGGCACCAGACACATCGCGGTGCATGCACAAAGTGCAGTGTATGTCGTAGCCATAATTCGCATGCGTATAATCCTAGCCGCAACTAGGATATTGTCAACTCACAATTGGTAAATTTTTTGATAATGGAAAATTCCTCCACCAAATCCTCAACTGACATACGTGCATTAGCGGGACTTGTAGAAGGTAGCTGACGTGCAGAAATACCAGTTTGTTGCTCGGTGTAGCGCTTATAAAATTTTGTTGCGGTGCCGCCTAGCGTAAAAATAGCGCAGATTGATGAATCTTGAATAAGAGCGCCAATATTGTGTGGAATCGGATTTGCAATAGAAGCATCACTAGCACCCTTGATATCGCAAGCCTTAAGAACATCACAGAGAGCAAGATGATGTCTTTTACAGAAGTCAATCTTTTCAGGTATGGACGTGAGGGGTTTCTCGCCATATAACGTAGCAACTACGCGCCAGAATCTATTCTGAGGATTGCCAAAGTAAAAGCCAATTTCTCGAGACTTAGGGCTTGGCATTGATCCCAAGAGCAGCACGCGAGAGTCTGGGAAAATAATGGGATCAAGCGTGTCCTCAACATGCGTAAGCGCAGTTTTGGCAGCATCGCCAGCAGGCTGAGGTCTGTTTGCAGCCACGATTATTCGCCTTCTTGCAGCGGCTCAACAAACTCCTGCAAATCATCAAGGCGCAGTACAGTTACTTGGCCATAGCCGGCTCCACCTGTAGTGCCTGTGTCAATTCCCCACTTATCGCCATCTGACTGGACCCATTGCGCAAGACCATCAGGAGTAATGGCGCTGCGATTCAAGTTTTTTGCACCAAAACTTGCTAACAAAGGAGTGGGTGTATGACCGCAAATTACAATAGGATACACTGCTTCTGACGTGCGGAAATCCGTTGGATATTGCCAAAACTCTTCACGAATCCACAAAAGATCATTTTCAGACTGCTTGCTTAAATACTGCTCCAAAGAAGCCTTATCCCAGGCGGTTGACAAGGGAACGCCATTAGACTTTACGCCCGCATGTACCAGAACAAAATCTCTGCCTTGGACCTCAACGGTGGCGTACAAAGGAAGCGCCTGCAACCAGTCAATCAGCTCACTATATTCTTCTTCAGAAAGCGCCTTGAGCTCAGCAAGTGTTGCGTCTCCCCCGTTAATCTGCCACATGAACTGAGCTTCAATATCGGCTTCTGGGTCTAACGCTTGCAGCGCAAGCTGCTCATGATTGCCCATTAAGACCGTACAGTTAGGAAGCTCGCGAATTGTCTTAATAGTGGCAAGCGAGCTAGGACCACGGTCAATCATGTCGCCAAGACAATAGAACACGTCTGACTCGGTTGGATTAATACGCTGTAGAGCACGCCTAAGCGGCTCCACATGACCGTGAATATCAGAAAAAACGTACGTTGCCACAAAAACCTATTCTGTCGAACCTTCACCTGCAAGCGTCTGACCATCAAAGTTCAGATTTTGCGTAAGCTCTTTTGCAGTATCAAGATTAAAGTCTGGCGAGAAGAAAACGTCAAGTGCATATGGCACATTTGCCAGCGCATGGTCATACAAATCCCAGAAGCTCTCTTTGCGAATCTCTCCCGTAAAAGGATCAGTCCACTCATTTCCCGCCCTGTTATCAAAATCAGAATCAGAGGATTCTCTTGCCCCGTGAGAGAGCGCCTCAATCAAAGAAAACCTATTTGTACCAAAGGTGCGTTCAAGATGACCAAGTAGCTTTCTCTTCTTACCTGTTGGCGAATATGCTAGATGTTGGATAATCCTAAAATCAACAGCAGCTGACGAGAAAATCCTGGTATCGGTAGGTTTTTCATACGTCCATAGCAACGCAAAGAAAAACACCCTATCCAAAACGTAAAGCGTATGCAGCGATGCCTTCAAAACCTCGCTATAAGGCCTATAGGTAGCTACCGTTTTACCCAGGTGAGCGTAAAGAATTGCTTCATCAAGGTCCTTCTCGATTTCTGCATGTACTTGATTTTTAGCAGATTCATCCAAGCCCTCAACACCTTGAGAAGTAAGCATATTCTGCCAATAATAAACAAAAGGATGAGCAGTGGAATCAAGCATATAGTGGCAGAGGAATCCCGCAATATAGGCGCGAGCAACCGCAACATCTTTGAGTGGCAGAGGTGCAATTGCGTCTCGCATAGAAAGAAGAAGTTCAGGCGTTTTTTCTTTATGCATGATCGACGCATATTTAGTGTAGCGATGCAGCAGCGGATCTGCTGCTAAATAAAACAGCGGATCTGGACCTTGGTTGCCCAACAGAAAAGCTTCTCGCTCTTCCATCGTAGAAAAACCAAGTTTGCCTGCAGCTATATCAAAGGCATCCTTGCCAAAGAAGTCATGAGTCAAAATTGCGGGCATGTCCATTCCTTTCAGATTGCTACAAACCATTTTACCCAGCAATGGCTCAGTGCGTTAGAGAGAATATAAGACAGCATGTAGTCACTATTGTGAATAAGTTGCCTCTAAGCTCTCTTCAGCTACCGCCCGCCGATTAATAAGCCTTACCCCCTGTAGTAATACTTAAATATTTGATATCTTTAAACATACTTGGGGGAGATATTTTCTGTCTGAGCCATCTAGCTTGTATTGCGACTACAAGCTGGGAAAGTAAGGATCTAAGGAGTGAGGCATTCCTTACGGCACAGTAAAGAAAAAACCTGCAAAGACAGAGAATATCTAATTGAGGGGAGCAATCATGGCATGCTGCTATGAGAAGCTTATCTCTGCAGGTAACAAGAGTCTCTGCAGAGTCAAAACATCACATTCTTCTGGCATGAAGAAGCGTGAGTAACATGAACACGGCAAGAAAAATTAAACTCTATAGGATGCTTACGGCCCTTGCCTATGGCGATGCTTATGGCATGCCAACAGAGATGATGTCACCACACCAAATCGATTTTGCATTTCCTGATGGAGTTCAAAGTCTTTCAAATCCACCTAAAAATGACTTTTTTGGAAGACCTTTTACCGCAGGTCAAACTACAGATGACACCGCAAACGCAATCATTTTGACTAAAAACATCATTGATAACCAGGGAGTTTTTAACCAATCCCGCTACTTTGATGCACTAGAAAATTATGTGGCAACAGAGCCAAACGCTGCTCAGGTAGTTGGCCCTTCCACAAGAGCTGCGTTAGCCAATCGACTTTCTGGCCACTCGCTTAAAACGTGTGGTCGCCTTGGAACCACTAACGGATGTGCCATGAAATGTGCGCCGATGGCTTCAATTGTGAGCTGGAAAGACAAACATGCGCTCATTAACAGTGTTACTGAACTTGCGCTTCCCACGCACGGAACCAACGTAGCTATCATGGGCGCATCAATGATTGTGGCCGCCATAAGCAGAGGTCTTTCTGAAAACTCGTTTACGGTGGAAGACGCGCTTGAAACTGCTTTAAGCTATGGACACCGAGCTCTCTACACAAAAATTGGTACACAAATGCCTATGCCTAGCATGTACCAAAAGTGCATCATGGCGCTGGAGTTTTGCGAGGGCGCCAAAAACCTTGAGGCTCCCCTAGCAGCATCAAGGGACATCTACGACTACTGTGGCTGTGGTTATGAAACCATAGAGACTATCCCTGCAGTTCTTGCAGTGGTAAAGCTCTCTCAAGGTAAAGTCTCTAAAGCGGCGAGAATAGCCGCGGAGATGGGTGGAGACACGGATACCATTGGATCTATTGCCTGCGCTATTTGCTCTCAGATTCACTATGATGTTTTGCCTGATGAAGTGCATCTGCTTGAGCGCGTCAATGGATACCAGTTTGAAAAACTTGCAAACGATTTGGAAAACGCCACTTCCCTACCGTATGATGTAGCTATCTAGTTTGCGCTCTTTGCGCCATAGCATACGTTTCTTGTAGGAGGCGCCATGAGCTCCTGTGCTCTTATCGATTTGCATGTTCATCTTGATGGATCAATCCCCCTTCCTGCCGCAGCTCAACTTGCAGCAGAAGCGGGACTTGATTTCTCTTTGGCTGAACTCAAAGAAAAGATGCAAGTCCTAGCTCATTGCCATAATCTTAACCAGTATCTTGCTACATTTGAGCTGCCGCTCAAGCTTATGCAGTCAGCGCAGGGCATTCGTACGGTTGCAAAGGCATTTCACGAGCAACTTGACGCAGAGGGCATTCTCTACGCTGAACCCCGCTTTGCACCAGGGAGTCTTACCGCAGGAGGTCTTTCTCAGCAAGAAGTTCTTGAGGCTGCTCTTGCTGGTAGAGCTGACTTCTATGCAGAGCATCCACAGTCAGCGCTCCACACGGCATACATTATTTGCGCTATGCGTGGCACAGGTGAAGAGCTTAAGCACAAAAATGAAGAGTCAATTGATCTGGCTGCAGCGTACCTTGGAAATGGCGTCGTAGCAGCAGACTTAGCAGGAGCAGAAGCGCTCTTTGCCACAGAGAATTTCTCGTCACTTTTTGCTGAAGCACAAAGAAAAGACGTTCCTTTTACTATCCACGCGGGAGAAGCAGCTGGCCCAGAAAGCATCAAGGCTGCACTTCAACTTGGCGCACAACGTATTGGCCACGGTGTTCGCTCTTTGGAGGACACAGGCGTTATCCAGGACCTTAAAGCTGCAAATGTTGCGCTTGAGATTTGCCCTACCAGCAACCTTCAGACGCACATCTTTGAGTCAATAGAGCGCTTCCCGCTTGAGCAACTGCTTGATGCTGGTCTGACGGTCACTATCAACACGGACAACATGACTGTCTCCAACACTACCCTCTCGCGCGAGTTTGAGCTTTTGCAGCAGCACTGCGGTCTAGACAAAAATACCGCACGTGAGCTTGCTGAAAATGCTGCACGTGCGGTATTTAGTGATTCTAGCGAGAAAGACCGTCTACTTGCCTACCTTAGGCAACAGTAGCCTCATATCCTGCCTGAACAACAGCGTCAACCAATGCACTGTCTGCTACATCAGAAGATAGCTCAACTACAGCGCTCTTCTCGTCAAGTGAAACGGTTGCCTTAGAGACACCCTCGACAGCCTCAAGAGCCTGTGTGACGTGTGCAGCACAGTGCTGGCAAGACATGCCCTCTACGTTTAGTTTCTTCTCCATATAAGATTCCTCCTTCTGTGACGCGGATGCGTCGTTTGTGGACTTAGTTTGAACGTCAATGACTGGTTTTGTGTCATGAGCGTCTTGGCGAGTTGCTGAGCTGGTATTCTTTGGCTTCCAGGTACGCAGGCGCAGTGCATTGCATACAACAAAGACTGACGAGAAGCCCATGGCGGCTGCACCAATCATAGGGTTCAGCGAAATGCCAAATGGATACAACAGGCCCATAGCTACAGGGATACAAATGGTGTTATAGAACAGTGCCCAGAACAGGTTTTCTTTGATGTTGGTCATAGTGGCACGAGAAAGCTCAATTGAAGTTGCAACATCAGCTGGATCAGACTTCATCAAGACAATGTCAGCGGACTCAATAGCAACATCGGTACCTGCACCAATTGCAATTCCCACGTTTGCTCGCGCAAGTGCTGGAGCATCGTTGATGCCATCGCCAACCATGACAACGTTTTCTCCAGCGTCCTGGAACTGCCTAATGTAGGACTCTTTTTGGCTTGGCAAGACGTCAGAGATTACCTGATCAACGCCAAGCTCTTTACCAATGACGTTTGCCGTTGTTGCCTGATCTCCGGTAAGCATGACAGACTTAACGCCCATAGCACGAAGACGAGCAATGGTAGATGCGCTAGTTTGCTTAACCTTGTCGGCTACAGCAATGACACCAAGGAGCTTACCCTCAAGTGCAAAGTACAGCGGTGTTTTTGCCTGTTCAGCTAGCTGCTGAGCCTGGGAAGTCAGCTCTTGTGTGCTGATGCCCTCCTGTTCCATAAGACGAGCGTTTCCTGCTACAAGGCGTTTTTCGTTAACCTTTGCCGTAAGGCCACCACCAGCAACCTGTGAGAACTCCTGTATGTCAACAAAGCTACCTGCAGACTCTCCAAGCTTCTCTTGAGCGTATGTAACAATTGCCTGCGCAAGTGGATGTTCGCTCTTTTGCTCAAGCGCATATGCATACTCAAGGAGCTGCTGCTCGGAAGTTCCACCTGCACAAAGTACGTCAGTTACGCTCGGCTTGCCCTCAGTGAGCGTTCCGGTCTTATCAAGAACAACCACGGTTGCTCTAACCGCACCCTCAAGCGCCTCGGCTGACTTGACCAAAATGCCATTTGAAGCGCCCAGACCAGTGCCCACCATAATGGCAGTAGGTGTTGCCAGGCCAAGTGCACAAGGGCACGAAATAACCAGAACAGCAACAGCGTGCGAGAGAGCAACCGCAAAGTCACCAGGTGCCACAAAGACAAACCATGCTGCAAAGGTTACCAGCGCAATTCCAATGACAACAGGTACAAAGATGCCAGCAATGCTGTCAGCAAGACGCTCGATAGGTGCTTTGGAGCTTGTCGCCTCGTCAACCAGGCGGATAATGCCTGCAAGCGTTGTATCATCGCCAACAGCGGTGGCACGCATCTTAAACCAGCCGCCGGTAGATACCGTTGCGCCTGTCACGGAATCGCCAACGGTCTTACTTACAGGTACAGGCTCTCCGGTAATCGCGGACTCATCGACAGATCCTTCTCCCTCGATGAGCTGGCCATCAACAGGAATTGACTGACCAGCCCTTACCACAAGCACGTCTCCAACCACAACGGTATCTGCAGGAACTTCTTGTTCAACACCGTCTTTGACGAGAATAGCAGTCTTTGGGGCAAGGTTCATAAGTGCGTTAATTGCACCTGTGGTATGACCTTTTGCGCGAGCCTCAAAGAACTTACCCAAGGTAATCAGAGCAAGAATCAAACCTGCGGACTCAAAGTACATGCCGTGCATTGCCTGGTGAGCTGCAGTAATGTCTCCTGCAACAAAAGCGTTTGCCATCTGGTACAAACTGACAACACTGTAGGCAAACGACGCTGCTGAGCCCAGCGCAATGAGCGAGTCCATATTTGGAGCGCCATGCAGCAATGAGCGGAATCCACCAACAAAATAGTGGCGACAAATAAACAGAATAGGAATGCAAAGCAAGAGTTCGGTAAGAGCCAAGTTCATCATGCCATTCATACCAGAAACAGCAGGCGGAACAGGTGCTCCCATCATCTCACCCATGGCAAGATAGAACAGTGGAATGGCAAACGCCATTGAGGAGATAAGTTCAATCCTCTTTTGCTTTACCGCCTTTTCTGAAGCATCGGTAGCATCTGCCTTAGTAGTTGCAGCAGAATCTTTTTTGTCGCTACGAGGTGTTGCCTCATAGCCTGCTTTGCTTACTGCGTCAGAAATCTTCTTGAGGGTATCTGGATTACCGTCGTAATCAACTTCCATAGAATTCTTAAGCAGATTAACGCGAGCCTCAGAGACACCAGAAACAGAGTTTGCCGCCTTCTCTACGTGCGCAGAACAACTTGCACACGTCATTCCTTGTACATCAAAAACTTTCTGATCCATAACGCCACCTTACATAAAACGCTTAAAGAGGTCCATGACCTCATCAATAACTTCTGTATCACCCGACTGGATGCGGTCAACCACGCAAGACTCCAGGTGATCCTGCATTACTTCTCTTGAGATGGCCTTAACCGCAGACTCAACTGCTGCAAGCTGAATAAGGACGTCTCCGCAATAACGATCCTCATCAATCATTGTTTTAATGCCATTTAACTGGCCGATTGCACGGTTAATACGGCGAGAAACTCCACTTTTAAGCTCGCTTGAGCGAGGAGTAGCCTTATGATCACAGTGACAACAAGTTTCCTGTGATTGGCCGTTTTTCTGAGCCATCTATCCTCCTTTACATACCCTAAGGGGGTATTAGTTTCTATTAGTAGTATACCCCCATACGGTATTTTTATGCAACAAAAAAACAGCAACCTAAGCCGCTGTTTTTATCTACCCATGATTCCCATAAAACCTCCTTCAAATACCCTTATGGTTTATTAATATCCGAAGGAAATTACCCCTTATGGGTATCTTTATACAGTATTTACAAATGCATTCCCTCTATTTGTCCAGTAATTCTCTGTCTGTTGTTGCAAAAAGAGATAAAAGCAAGCGTTATCAATATCCATAGAAGTTCTAAGAACAACGCATAACCACACAATAGAAACGCATCACTTGTATTAAAACTCAAAAACAATCCGACACTTTCAACAATCCATGAAATCGGAATGCACTTGCAGATAGAAATCAAAGGGTTTGGAAATAAATAAAGTGGTATAACAGCTCCAGAAAGTATGGGGATAATTATTGATAATAAGTTTAGTACAGCAAATCCATCAGTTAACAATAAACCAATTACTGAAGAAAATACTCCAAATATAGCGCCACCAAGAGAAGCAAGAATAAGGGATATACATAAAGGAACAAGTAGGGCCAGAACATCAGCTGCTGCAATATAAAGAACAATAACTGAGGTTACAAGAGAACTCATAAAACAAATAACAGTAATTGTTATGTATCTAATTAAAAAGAATACCATTGCACGGTTTTGAGAAATCAAATACATAAAAATTGTTTTAGCAAATCGATCTTGAACAATAATATTGGCCGAACATTGCATTGCAGAAAGCCATGACGATAAAGTTAAAATTCCTACAAGCAGTGACATACTTGAGGCAGAAAGCTGCATACCAAACAGAATAAAGTATAGATATGAAAAAATAGGTTCAATAAAAAATTGGATGCAAAAAGCTAAAATAGAGCCGTAGCTGGATAAAGAAGTCAATGATATACAAATTGCAGGATAGATATATGAAGTAATTTTTTTCATAATTATGAACAATCTCCATCCTTGCGAAGATTTGAAAATGCTAATTGAATTAGAAACCGTCCTAAACAAACATATGCAATCGAAAAAATCAAACAAACAACCGAATACAAGAAAAAATCTTGCACAGTAGCTGAGGTAATTAACTTTACTGCTGGAGTCAAAGGATGTAAGTATGCGACTATACGCATTGGTAATGGAAAGTTTTCTATTGGTAAAACTATACCAGACCCTATCCACACACCAGTTAAAATAAGGCTTTCAAATGATGAAGCATTTTTTGTTAAAACATATAAAGAAGACAAAACCAAAGATGAAGAGGCGCATGCAATCGTTGAAAAAAATAGTGCCAATATCTCATTTATAGAAAGAATAATAGGAACATCAAAAAATAAGCTAAGAAGAATAGAGCACGGTACTCCAAGAACTAAACCTAATGTAGTTGCAGAAAAAATAATTGGATAAAAAATATTAGCAATTCCCTTCGGACTTATAAACAAATAATCCAAAGTTCCCTGATAACGCTGATATCCAATAATACCTGTTGAGAGAATTGTAGAAGCCCATATAGTTGCGATAGATGAATAAACCCAAAATGAATGGTTACTAGACCCCTGAATCATTGAAAAAATCTTAAACAAAGAGAAGCTAAAACATGACCCAAGAACACTTATTAAAAAGAATGGAGTCGTTAAAAACATACTCGTATGAAAGCGTAACATCTGCAATTCTGAGCGCATATCAAAAATTGAATTAACACTATCCTTCATTATCTTTTCCCATTACAGCAAGGTACACCTCTTCGAGTGAGGCACGTCTTTCATTGACTTTCTTCCAACCAAAATCATCAACACATAAATCAAAAACCATTTTCTTATTTCCTGACACATCCACATAAATTGAATCAAACTTCTCAAGAACTTCAACTGATGCAATTCCAGAACATTCCTTTAAAATTTTAATTCTAGATTCATCAAGACAATCAGTTATAAACGTGTATACGCCCTCTATTTTTACTTTCTGTCTTAACTCCTCTAAGCTGCCCAGAAAAATACACTTTCCTTTTTTGAGAACAAGCACGCGATCAGCTAATAATTCAACCTCTCTCATGCTATGAGACGTAAGTAAAATACCACTAGGGATATGACGTAACTCAGCGATAAGCCGCCTGACATCTGCCGCATTATTTGGATCTAAACCAGATGTTGGCTCATCAAGAAGAATTAAACTATGAGCTGAAATTAAAGCTCTTGCAAGATGAAGCCTTTGTCTCATTCCCCTAGAAAAAGTTGATACATTTTGATTTGAAAATTCAACTAAATGTACTTGTTGAAGGGCATTTTTAATTCTTGATTCTTGCTCATCAAAAGGGACACCACTCACTTGCGCAAAATATCTTAAGTTATTAATAGCAGTAGCATGAAGATAAAACCCATTTTCTCCACCAAGAACTAAAGAAATATTCTTACAAGCCTTGCGAGGACATTTAAGAACGTCTACACCACATGCTTCTACTTCTCCACAATCTGGGAGTAAAAGCGATGAAGCAATTTTTACTAAAGTAGTCTTTCCAGCGCCATTCGGTCCGAGTACACAAACTATTTCCCCTAAATGAACAGAAAACGACACATTATCTAAAACTATACGTTTCCCTTCTTTCATCCTGTATGATCTACTTACTTTTTTTACACTCAGAGGAAGTAAAATATCATGGTCAAGATTTGATTCCCGCTGGATCATTTTTCATCTCCTCTCGGACCGTACTAAATTTATATTCTTCTTTAATGTATCTTGAACAACTTATCAATTATCAAAAAATTTACTTACTTCTCATTCTCGTCTTCATCATTTACCACGCCACTAATCCCCAACGTTTTCTGAGCCTCATCGAGATTTTCTAATGCGGTAACAGTTCTCAATTTTCTACTCATAACATTTGTTCTTGTAGTCAAAATGGTATCCAGTGCTTTTTCTGCTTTTTGAACTTGTGATCGAGCCTTTTCTAGCTGAGCCTGATACGTCTCAAACTCTGTCTTAACCGCAGAGAGTACCTTTTGAATTTCGTCGGCATGCTTCTGAATAGCAACAGATTGGAATCCCATTTGAAGACTGTTAAGAAGCGCAGCCATAGTGGAAGGTCCACACACATTAACGCGATACTCTCTCTGTAGCTGCTCAAGCAAACCCGTCTGACTGACTACCTCTGCATAAAGTCCCTCAAAAGGAAGGAACAAAATAGCAAAGTTAGTTGTCTCTGGTGGAGCAATATACTTTGTAGAGATATCTTTTGCCTCTGCCTTAATTCGAGTCTCTAGACTCTTTTTAGCAGCAGCAATCGCCTCCTCATTACCTGCATTGATTGCATCCACTAAATGCTCGTATGTATCTCCTGGGAACTTAGAATCAATAGGAAGCCAAACAGTCTCCCCTGACTCTCCAGGCAACTTAACGGCAAACTCAACACGCTCAGTTGAACCAGAAACAGTGGCAACATTCTCTTCATACTGCTCTGGAGAAAGAATGTCTCTTAGAATTGCGCCAAGTTGAATCTCTCCAACAATTCCGCGAGTCTTAACGCCAGAGAGAACTTTCTTTAAGTCTCCAACACCCTCTGCAAGGCCGCGCATTTCTCCCAAGCCTTGATGAACTTGCTCAAGTTGCGTAGATACGCGCTGGAACGATTGGGTCATACGCTCATCAAGCGTTTTCTGGAGTTTCTCGTCAACGGTCTGACGCATAAGCTCAAGCTTTGCTTCATTCTCTTTACGCATGTCGCTGAGCTGTTTGTCAACAGTCTCTCTAACCTTACCAAGCTGCTCAGTTGAAGCCTGGGAAGTTGCTTTCATGTTGTCATCCACACGACGCTGAAAAGCATCAAAGCGAGCATCAAGCTGAGCAATACGCTGATCAGTCTGCTTCGTCTGATTTTGCAGTGTTGAGGTGAGCTTTTGATCAACTACCTCTCTTACCTTCTCAAGCTTTGTATCCATAAGCTCTTGCATTTTTGCCATGTTATCCGTAACACGACGATCCAACTCTTGGGAGCTTCTTATAAGCTCTGCAGATGATGTTTGACTTTGCTCTTGCAGCGTCTTTACTTGCGAAAGCTTAGAGGAAAGTGTGACAAGGCTCACGATAAGCACAATGACAACTACAGCCAAAACTAACAGCACAAGTAAATCCACGAGACTCCCCTAACTCATAGCAGAACAAACAAACGCAAACACAGCAAACGCGATCTGAGTGTTAACCAAAAATCCCGTAGATTACCTGAGCAATGCTGTTAGTAACGCTCTCAACAAAGTTCACAAATGGATTATCGGAATCAACGTCTTTATCTCCATAAGGATTAGTGAAGTAATCCCAGAATTCTTCCCAATAGTTTTGCTGACGATAATACCTATAGGAATCATCATCATCTTCAGTACGATCCTGCTTATCATCAGTATCGTTATTTGTTTCGTTCTTGCTATTCTTTTCTTTCTCTTTCTTAGTAGAAAGCGTCTCATCAGAACCAAGCGTGACGTTGATGGTAAGGCGGTCTTCTCCACGCATGATTTCTACAGGAACGGTCTCTCCAATCTTGTGAGAGCGAACGGCAATAATAGCTGCATCAGCAGAAACTACGCGCTCTCCACCAATAGAGACAATAACATCACCCTTTTTAATACCAGCACCCTCTGCAGGACTATCATCAAGAAGGCCTGCTACATACGCACCGTAATCTACCGAGAGATCATTGCGCTTTGCAAATCGAGGAGTAACGGTCTGCATAGAAAGACCAATATAGGCATGCTTAACTTGCTGGCCAGAAAGAATCTGATTTGCAATATCAATGGCATAGTTAGAAGGAATTGCAAAGCCAATACCCGCAAATGACTTGGTATCTGACGAGAACAACGTACAAATACCCACAAGCTGACCATTAGAGTCAACCAGAGCGCCGCCAGAATTACCTGGGTTAATAGCTGCATCAACCTGGATGAGGTTTGCATAAATAGTGGTTTCTCCACCCTCTGTCTCAAGCATATCTCCACGAGAAAGAGCAGACACGATACCTGCAGAAACAGAGTGATCAAGGCCAAATGGGCTACCAACACTCATAACCCAACTACCAGGAGCTAAGTTATCGGAATTACCAATCTCAATTGGGGTTAGGCTATCTCCCTTAAGGTCAGCATGAAGAACAGCAAGGTCAGAGGTTGGATCTGTACCAACAACAGTACACTCATACTCTTTATCATTAACGGAGATAGAGAACGTATCCATACCCTCAATAACGTGGTAATTGGTAAGAATGTCTCCATTTGTGTTCAATACAACGCCAGAACCGGTTGAGCCTGATGAATCACTGGTAGCCTTAACGGACACAACCGAAGGCAAAACCTTAGAAGCTACCGTTTCTGCCGTCTTAGTATCAGTTGGTTCTGCAGCAGGACGAGACGTCGCTGCTTGAGAAATAGTTGCCTGACCAGATACTACAGGAAGCTTAGAAATTCCCTCTCCCAAAGCAATGGTAGGAACACAAGCAACGGCAAAAGCAATTGCACAAGCTGTTCTTTTTACACTTGAGCTTTTGAACATAGACATAAATCCAGCCTGCTTAACTGGCGAGAAACGCTTATAAACAGCGGAATCTGTGGTTAAACCATGTGCTTGGTTCTCCATAGACATCCTCCTTAACATCACTTTGATGCAAACAACTAACGCAAATAATTCTGCGCTAAACATCAATTTTTCAATATGTGTATTCTACCCGTTATACCGGACAAAAATTCGTTTCTCATTATGAGAAAGACGCACGGGAGTCCTGCTCGTAAGTAAGAAGTTTGCAGATTCTATTAAATACAGTCTGTACCTGCGATTATGCTCTAAACAGGTAGCCTACGCCACGTACCGTCTCAAGATGAGCAGCTGCCTGAGGACCAATCTTTGAGCGAACACGCCTTACGTGAACGTCAACTGTTCTGGTACCACCGCAATACTCAAAGCCCCAAACGCGCTGCAAAAGTGCCTCACGCGAGTATGCGCGAGATGGATGAGTTGCCAAGAACGACAGCAGCAGATACTCCATATACGTAAGGTCAACTGGAGATTCGTCAATATAAACCTGGTACGTTGCTAGGTTAATCTTTATATTGTCAACAATAACCAAGTCTCTAGAGGTGCTCTCGGTGCCTGGCCACAAAAGTAGTGAGCACCTCAGACTAAACTCCTGAATAGTTGCTGTAGACAAAATAAAATCGCTCTTACCCTGAACAGGTAGAACAAATTTAGAAAGATTATCAAGGTCAGCAACAAACAGGCGAGCAATTCCACCATTTTGCGCAGAATAATTCTCAACCGTACTGATGACATCCTGGGAAAGGTCTTTTTGATCAAGAATGATAAGGTCAAACGTGTGACCAGAAGCTGCAGCCTGCGAGAAAGAAGCAGCGTTTGCAAGAGCAATAGACACATCAATGACATGCGAAAGTTCACGCATACGTTCATGTAAGCGTGTCGTTGCAGATACAAGAAGAATATTCTTGTGATGCATCGATTCCCCCTAGGATAAGCTTAATCTTATAAAGCATACCACAAGCTGCGAATAAAGAGCAGATATACCTTATTATCTGCAATTAGGGCGAGAAGATTTTCTCGCCCTAAATTATTTTTTACGTTTGCGTATTAATTATAAAAAGTATGGGTTTTACGCAATAGCGCCAATGAACTCAGCTGTTCGAGGGTTTTGTGGATTGTTGAAAATGACATCAGGAGTACCTTGCTCAACTACCACTCCTCCTTCCATAAAGACCACGCGATCTGCCACGTCTTTTGCAAAACCCATCTCGTGCGTTACCACAATCATGGTCATACCAGAGTTCTTTGCCAGATTACGCATGACGTCCAAAACACCACGAACAAGCTCGGGGTCAAGCGCGGAAGTAGGCTCATCAAACAGAAGTACATTTGGATGCATAGCAACGGCGCGAGCGATTGCAACACGCTGCTGCTGTCCACCGGAAAGCGCACCAGGCTTGAAGTCTGCTCTATCGGCAAGGCCAACAGCCTCCAGCTGCTTTAGCGCCTCTGCCTCTGCCTCCTCTTTTGACTTTCCTAGAACCTTAATCTGACCAATCATTACGTTCTCTTTGACCGTTAAATGACCGAATAGATTGAATTGCTGAAAGACCATTCCGACATCTCTACGAAGGGTGTTAACCTCTGCCTCGTTTGTGTCCGTAATCTCTTGATCTTCAATAAGAATATGGCCTGCAGAAGGAGTCTCTAGCAGATTAATACAACGAAGCATAGTGGATTTACCGGAGCCAGAAGGACCAAGCACAACCACAACTTCACCTGGCCAAACAGTCAGGTTAACGTCATTTAAGACATGCGTTGATCCAAACGACTTATTGAGGTGCTCAATACGAACAATAGGATGTTCACCTGCCTCAAAAGTATGGTTAGTAAGGGGCTTATCGCGCTCAAATGCCTCTTGTGCAGCAACTTCAGCATCCAAGGCAAGTTGTTCTGTGTTCGACTTCTTTTTGAAAGAAAAGAAAGACATTAGTTTTCCTCCTTGGAAAGAGCTTGAGTCTTACTATCTGCGACGCTTGCTGTTTTACCTGTTTCTGACTGCTCCATGCGTTTCTCGATAGTGCCAACCACCTTAATGAGTGGCAAGGTAATTGCCAAATAGAATAGGGCAGCCGTCATATATGGCGTCATGTTTCCCGTTGAGGTGGTGAGGTTTTTAGCAAACATCATCAGCTCCATAACACCTACAGAAGAAAGCAGCGAGGTATCTTTGTAGGAAGTAATGAAGTCGCTGGTAAGAGGTGGAATAACACGGCGGATAGTTTGAGGAATGATGATAAACGTCATGGTCTGGAAACGATTCATACCAAGAGAGCTTGCTGCCTCATACTGACCCTGCGGAATTGATTGAATGCCCGCGCGGAAAATCTCAGAAAGATACGCAGAAGAGTTAATAGCAACCACAATAAAGCCAAGCAAATTGGTGTCCAGATTGATATTTAACATAGGAAGACCAAAGAACAGAATATAAATCTGCAGGAAGAATGGGGTTCCACGCAACAAATTGATATATACCACCGCAAGTGCACGCAGGAACGGATTCTTGGAAATCTTCAGCAGCGCAAAGCCCATTCCCAGCACAATAGCTACAGGATAAGCGCAAATTACAATTGCAAGGCAAACCAGCCATCCAGGAAAGAGCATCACAACTGAAGAAACAATCAGTTGAGGCTTTAAGAACATCCCCAAAAAGTGGTTGGAATTCCACGCTTCAACCCAAGGCTGAGCATCAAGCCAATTCACCAGAGCCTGAACAGGTGTGTTAGGAATAATGGTGATTTCAGGAGAAGAGGCAAGCTTTTGAGTCCCTTGCTCAGTGGTATATGTTCCCTCAACGGTGTACGAACCGCCGTCAGCAGGAAACTTCATGCCGGAAATCTCTACACGAATCAGCTTTTGAGCATCCACCGGCGTTGCAAAAGAAATCACAACCTGCGTTCCCTGGACGCTTGCAGTTGCCTCGATCTTCTCGCGCGTAAGACCTGAGAGAACGGTCACCTTAGTAGTTGCGCTCTGCAGATTGGAGCCCTCAGGAAGCTGCAAAATAAGCTGAGAGACCTGCTCGTCCTCAACTGTTCCCTCCCAGGTCAAACGGGTCTCTTTGCCACCGATAACGCCATTGCCTTCTGTCTGATTTGACTTAGCTGTTGCCTTATTTGTGGTGAGAGCAAAAGCACTCTGAACAGAAAACACGCTCAGAGACATAAAGAACAGCCCACTCAAAAGAAGCGTGGCGAGAAGAACTACAAGTAGCGAGGAGTACGCACGATTTTGCGAGAGCTTTGACTTAGCCGAATCATAAGCCGTACTTTGAGGTGCAGATTCAGCTTTGAAACTCGCAGATGACATGCACAAGGACAGTTGCTGTCCTGACATAGTTTTGTGCAAAAGTGCAATCACGTGATACTCCTTTAGAGCTTAGTTGCAATAAATCCTGATGAAAACAGTGAGTGCTTGAAGCCAAATCTGACTTCAAGCACTTTTGCTGAGCTGGTAAAACTAGATGTTAGAGCCAAACCATTTGGTCTTGAGAGCAGTCATAGTGCCGTCCTTCTCCATGTCTGCAAGAACCTTGTTGATTGCCTCGGTCAGCGCAGGATTGTCCTTGGAAACTACAATGCCGTACTGCTCACCTGTTGGAATTTCTTTTGCAATAGTCAGATCAGAATATGAAGTGCTAATCAGATTGGAAGCAACAGGCAAGTCAATGACCATAGCATCGTACAAACCAGTCTGGACTCCTGCCATTGCTGCAGCAACATCGTCGACAGAAACGATAGTTGCCTTTGGAAGATTCTCCTTTGCCCAATCCTCGCCGGAAGTACCTGTCTGAACAACAACCTTCTTAGAGGCGTCGTTGAGCGTCTGCTCGGTCTCGGTGCTGCCTGATTTAACAACCAAGGACTGATTGGAGTCGAGGTAAGAAGTAGTGAAGTCTACCTCCTGAGAGCGCTCGTCAGTGATAGTAATACCTGCGATAGCAACGTCTGCTTTGCCACCCTGCTTAATAGTTGGAACAAGGGTGTCAAACTTCTGGTTTGGCAGGTACGTAACCTCAAGATTGAGTCTCTTTGCAATCTCGGTAATAAGATCAACGTCAAAACCAACAGGAGTGGTTGAGTTGCCTTCAAAGTACTCAAACGGTTGGAAACCAAGCTCTGCAACAACAGTCAGATGACCCTTAGTTACCAGCGTATAGCTTGAATCAGAGGATGAAGTAGTACCCTGTTGCGCATTTTCTTGCTTAGATGACGAGCAAGCCATAAGACCAACAAGTGCACATACCATAAAAACAGCAGCTACGCCCTTTAGGGCATTCTTTTTAACGGTAGTAACCAGTGACGATTTCATATTTGCCTCTTCCTGAATAAATCTGAGCTGAAATTCATTGGAATGAATTATAGGAAGCAAATATGAAAAATCTACTTATAATTTTCATCGTATTTCTCGTTTTTATTGCATAAAAATGGCGAAAAGAACAACTTCTTTGCATAAATGACTACTCTTTAGTCATTCTATCCAATAAAGCCCAGGTAAAAGTAATTTTTTCAGTTCATAAAACGGTAACAATTCGAGCAAGAAGACTACATTTTTTGCGTAAAACAAGGGTTTCTCGTCAAAAACCCTGCTCTGAAAAAATCAGAACAGGGTTCAAAGGTACATATAAACGCAAGCAGAATAGTTGCTTAGCAACCAGCGTAATACTTTTGCGTATCCCAGTCAGTAACTGCCAGGCAATACTCACGCCACTCCTCTGCCTTGCGCTCGCACAGGTACGAGAAGATGTGCTCACCAAGAACATCTTTAAGAAGCTCTGACTGCTTGAAGCGCTCAAGTGCCTCTCCAAGATTAATTGGGAGCTTCTCGCCATAATCGGCAGGATTTCCGCCTACAAACTCCTCAGGAAGCAAGAGGCCTTCTTCAATACCCTTAAGTCCAGCCATAAGCGTAACGGCGTTGGCTAAATAAGGATTAGCGGTTGGATCAGGGATACGCAGCTCAGCACGGGTGGCAACATGCTTTCCTGGCTTATGCGTAGGAATACGAACCATAGCAGAACGGTTTTTACGACCCCAGGTTGCATAGGCAGGAATAGCATCACGATCAAAACGCTTATAGGAGTTAACCGTTGGGTTAGTAATAAGCATGTACTCAGGAGCGTACTTAATAAGACCTGCAATGTAGTGCTGAGCAAGCTCAGAAAGGTGAGCCTCGTTCTCAGTCTTTGGAGCCCAGAATAAAGACTCGCCATCGTGGTCAAGAAGCGACTGATTCAAAAGCATGGCTGAGCCAGGAACACCCTGTAGAGGCTTTGGCATAAACGATGCAAACACACCATGAAGTGTTGCAATATGTCTGATAACCAGACGAGCAGTAACAATGTTATCCGCGCAAGTTAGTGCTTCTGCATAACGGAGCTCAACACCGTTTTGAGCAGGGCCAGCTGCATGGAAAGAATACTGAACAGGAATAGAAAGATTCTCAAGTGCACGAGACGTGGAATAACGAAGGCTATGACTGAGATCAGCAGAATTCAAATCAAGGTATCCTGCCTGGTCAATAGGCTTTGGCTCGGTCCCGCTCACAAAATAAAAATACTCAAGCTTAGGGCCAACATTTGCGACATAGCCAAGGTCTTCTGCCTTGATAAAAGCATTTCTCAGTACAAGGCGTGGATCGCCTGTAAAAGCCTCACGTCGAGGAGTCTGAATATCGCAGAATACGTTTGCAACTACACCGTCATCTGTCTTCCATGGAAGAATCTGGAACGTATCTGCGTCAGGGAATGCGAGAAGATCGGACTGCTCCTGGGAAGCAAAGCCGTCAACGTTAGAGCCATCAAACCCAATGCCCTCAACAAAAGCCTCTTCTAGTTCCTCGGGGGAAATGGAGAGAGCCTTTAATCCGCCGAGTACATCGGTAAAACAAAGACGCAGGTAGCGGACGTCTCGTTCCTCTACCGTGCGAAGAATATAGTCAATTTTCTTATCCGTACTCATACGGTCCTCCCGGGTCAGAAAACTGGAATCGTAACTACCATGACACATTCTTGTTACGGCTATGTTTCCACTTCCCTGAAACCGGGCGAATGGTAAAAATTGTTAATGAAATTGTGACAATTGACCTATTGAGCGTCAAAAGCCTTATCAACGTCAGAAATCATTTTCTGAGCAACACCACAGTGACCATCTCCACCGTGATGAGTGCCACAACTACTGGATGAAGAGCATCCAGAACAAGAACCCTCTTTTGCGCTCTTAAGTTGAGAGCGGACACAAAGAGCAACAAGAGCAATAACGATAAGAACAACCAAAATATCAATAGGACTCATACAGATACTCCTCAATTTGTTAACTACGGCATACTATACCCTCATTGCATGCTTGCATACGCTGAATCATAAATTATTTGCAGAATCTAAATTCTTACCAAAACAATTGAGAACTGCGCTCTAATTCAAAGTGAACTGCCCCCCATTTCTTATGTCCAAGTTTTGGGACGCAGTTCATATTCGGGTGATTATGATTCTGCAGCGTGTTAGTGTCGGCTTTTAGTTCTGGCGGACAAAATAGCGCAGCTTTGGTAGGTTCTGCCGAAGAATCGACATGTTCCTAATCA
>CAURGZ010000016.1:0-21518 GCA_963524285.1 uncultured Atopobium sp. | reverse complement strand
GCAATTACTAATCCAGAAAGTGTTATGGGTCGAACGGTTTCATCTGTTATTGGAGTTGGCATGCCTGTTGTTTCTCTTCATCTGCGATCAGTCGCCTCTCAGATTTCTATTCCAGAAAATCTTGTTGGTCTCACTATTTCTCATGGCGAGAAGTACGGATTAGCTGAGAGGCTTAGTGCTGGTACAAAACTTGCAGCGTATGAGGTCACCGATTCTCTTATTACCTGTATTGCCTCGGATATTGCGGTATTGTCAGATGATACCGAGGGTACTCTTTACACCTCTTCTTCTGTAACGCTTGGATTAACTCCTGAACAGGTTCCTGCTGTGCTTTCTGCATATGCTCGGGGAACACTCCGCTTTACTCTTCCGGGATCAAAGATTAATGCTCAGGACTTACTACACAACAATTCTTACGTTGAAGAAGAAAACCCAAAAGATTTATCTGACACAACAAATCAATCAAGCCCATCATCTGCAAGTGAAGATATGCAGCCAGAGAACCCTGTTTCTCCAACAGCCGACCAAAACAGCAACAGTGCGTCACAAGCAGATTCGTCTACTAATCCAGGAGGTGAAGCGTGATGTTAGAAAAGTGGATCTCATACGTAGGTCTTGACGCACGCGTTGAGATTGGAGCCATTCTTACGTACTTAGGTATCAGTAATAGGTGTGAGTTTACAGATTCGGCAGCATCTCTTAGATCAATTGTTGCTCGTTCAACTCCTCAGGATTATTCAGTCTTAATTGGTAATACCGGCTCCGATGTTTCGGATATAAATTTAGCAGCCGCGATTGTAAAAGACGGAAATGCTCGCTGTGTAGTGCTTGTAAGATCTGGCGCTTCTGGATCACTTCGTTCTAGAGCAGCTAAAGCAGGAGTTGATTTAGTTATTGACCCTATGGAATTGGGAGATCTGGTAAAGGTTGGAAGAGGATATCAATCATATGGGGCTGACAGGCTTTCTCAGCCTTTACCAGAAGCTTCAGATTATGTTGCCAGTATCCAAGAGCTAAATACCTATCTACAATCCCTTATTCCTCTTGATAAGACTTTAAAAGCTCCGATTCTGACGTTCACTTCAGGAAGAGGAGGAGTGGGAAAGACCACGCTTGTTTCTTCAATGGCACTGCTTGCTTCTTCTTGGGGCTTGAAGGTTGCGTTAGTTGATTTTGACCTGTCTTATGGAAATGCTTTTGAGAAGCTTGGAATTAGGCAGCCAAAAGACTTCTCTGATCTTGTTGCTGATGTACCTTCAGAAAAAGAGGGCCTTCTAGAAAAGGCAACTTGTATCCATAAAAATTTGTATCTTTTTGGTCCTTGTGTAAAACCTGAAATGGCAGAGCTTCTATTTCCTTGCGTGAGTCATTTTCTTCAAGCTGTTTCTGGTTTGGTTGATTTGGTGCTCGTAGACACTACGACGGCATCAACAGATTGCTATGCTCAGGCAGCACAATGCGCAGATAGGCTGGTTATTGTTTCAGAGAACCCTCTTACGTGCATTAACTCTTTAGCAAAAGTAAGTGGACTTGCAGTGCGTCTTGGAGTGGCAAGAACTCGCATTATCCGACTTGAAAACAAAGCAAATCCAAGGGTTAAACAGGACTTTTCTATTGGAAAAGCAGAGGTTGGTCTTGAAGCAGCAAAGATGTTTAGGATTTTTGAAGGCGGACCAGGATTTCAAGAGCTTATTCAGCAAGGAAAGCTTTCTGTGTTGTTGCAAGAAGAAACTTCATTTGCACAGTCGGTTTCTTTTGTTCTTGCGCATTTTCTTAACGAGTTGGGTATTCTTCCACAACTGCGCGAGGCTCAAATTGCCCTGCAAGCAACTCCTGAGAAAAAGCCATTTAGTTTGTTTAACAGGAAGAAGGAAGTGAGTTAATGCTTGTCTTTGAACGCGTTGTAAAGCAAATTGAGGCACAAGAAGAGAATGACTCACAACTTCAAAAAGAACTGTTTCAGAAGGCTAGAAAGAAGTTAAAAGAAAAACTTGTTTCTCGATTAGGACTTTCTACAGTTTCTTCTCTCATTACAGGCAGTGATATTGATCGAGTAAGAGATGAATTAAGAGTTACCTGTGAAGCAATTGTTAATGAAGAGAAGGATGAGCTTTTTAGTTCAGTTAACTATGAAGAAATAATTGAGCAAGTAATTAATGAGGTGTGTGGTCTTGGTCCAATTCAGCCACTACTGAATGATAAAGATGTTACTGAAATCATGATTAACGGCTGCAACAATTTGTTTTACGAGAAAAACGGCGAGCTCTTTGAATCAAAAACGGTCTTTGACTCAGAAGAGCAGATTTTGATTGTTATGGATCGCATTTTGTCTCCATTAGGAAGAAGACTGGATAGAGTAAGTCCTATTGTTGATGCTCGTCTTGAGAATGGGGACCGTGTCAATGCGGTTGCAAGTCCTGTTGCAGTAAACGGCACTTCAGTAACTATTCGAAGATTTACCGGAAAAATTACTTCTTTGGACCGACTAGTGGAAATGAAATCACTGCCTCAATGGCTTGCAAGATTTTTGTCTTGGGCTGTGAAATGCAGACAGGGAATCGCGGTTGTTGGAGGAACGGGATCTGGCAAAACTACGCTTTTAAATGCACTTTCATGTGAAATTTCAAAGTCTGAAAGAATTGTCACTATTGAAGACTCAGCGGAGCTTAAGTTTGATTCACATCCAAATGTTGTCAGGCTAGAGGCTCGTCCTGCTTCGATAGAAGGAACAGGAGAAATAACCATTAGATCATTGGTGAGAAATGCGCTTCGAATGAGGCCAGACCGCATTGTAGTAGGAGAGGTAAGAGGTGAAGAGTGCATTGATATGTTGCAGGCTATGAATACAGGTCACGATGGTTCTCTGACCACGCTGCATGCTGGAACTGCTCAAGAGGCAATATTACGACTGGTGTTAATGGCTCGTTTTGGCATGGACTTACCTGCAGAAATTATAGAACAGCAGATAGCAACTGCACTTGATTTGATAGTTATGTCTCAAAGATTTCCCGATGGAAAGCGATATGTAACCAGCGTTTCAGAAATTTCTTTGTCTTCGTCAGGATCAATCGAAGTACAAGAGGTGGTGTCGTTTGACGTACAGAAAAGAAGTTGGCTTTTTGTAAAAATCCCTTCTTTTATCAATCGCGCCATAAAAGATGGATTACTCAATAAAAAGGAGGTTACTTCATGGATGTCATTACTTCCACGATCACAGGAGGTGCTTTTGGAGTAATTATTTATTTTTTTATATGTAACGGTGAAGAAAAAACTGCCTCTCAAATAAGTGCACGAATAACAGGTTATGTGATTCAGCTTTTTCATTTTGCGCGCAATAGTATTTTTGTGCAGCATCTGCTCAAATGGGAGCCTTTTTCTTATGCATCAATACAGCTACGTAATCGCTTTCTTTACAAATATGGAATCACCTTAGTCAGTGATGCCTTCGTACTGTTTTTTATTAGTGATATAGCTGCATCAATTCTATTTGGCATTTTATTTGAGTCTGTAATTGGTCTGTTTTGCGGTTTTCTCTTGCTATTTCTAGGTCCTTATTTTCTCTATGAACACGCTAAGCATCAGACTGCTTTAGAAATTGCCCATATGATGCCTTCGATTTTTAGAACTATAGCTGTTGCTCTTGGATCAGGCCTCACACTTTCACAATCTATTGAATATGTCAGTAAACATACAGAAGGTGTTGTATCAGAAAATTTTTGTATTGCTGACATGCAGATTAAGTGCGGTTTTCCTATTGAAGAAGCTATTGAAGACTTGGCAGAGAGACTGGATGCTCCAGGTGTTAATTTGCTGGCTAGTGCTTTAGTAATTTCACACAGAACGGGCTCTCCGCTTAAGAGTCTGTTACAAAAGACTGCCGAGTTAGTTGAATTACAAGAGAAGAATCAAAGACTGATAGCAACAAAGACTGCTCAAGTTAGATTATCTGCTCGAATTGTATGTCTTCTCCCCGTTGTTCTGTTGATTGTTTTGTCGCTTTTATCACCAGACTTTCAACAGGGTTTATTTACTCCATCGGGCGTTATATGCACAGTGATTGCAATGGTCATGGACTGTATTGCTCTTTTGATTATTCGAAGCATTATGAAAGGAGTAATGAAGTGATAGATCTAACTTGTTCTTTAGCGTTTGCATTGTGCATAGCCATTCTCGTCTTGGTTATACCTGTAAATTTGAATCATTTTGATTTTCAGCGTTATTGCCAGCAAATTATTAGAGGTGTAAAAGGTCACAGGAGAGTGAGTCGTCGAGCAAAGTTAGAGTTTACAAGAAAGTCATGTCTACGCGAGATGCCAGAAATGATTGATATTTTGATTCTTGGACTGTCGTCAGGGCTATCTTTTGATTCGGCACTAGATTTGTATTGTTTACGAGAATCCGGCGAGCTATCAAAAGAGCTTTCAAATGCTCATATGACTTGGAAGCTTGGTGCTACTACTCGTGAAGAAGCTCTCAATCAGATGGCTGCCAGAGTGGGAGTTCCTTCACTTAAAAGCTTTGCGACTGTTGTAAATGAGGCGCTTACTTTTGGAACTCCTCTTGCAGAAATATTAGATAGACAGGCTTCAGTTCTTCGAGATGAGCAGCGTTCTTTACTGGAAACGGAAATCGAAAAAATTCCAATTAAAATGCTCATCCCTCTGGGAACGCTAATTGTTCCAGCAATGTTACTTGCAATTTTAGGTCCTTTGCTTGGGCCTGCATTTTCTTCTTAGGAGAAAGGAAAGATGATGATGTATTTGTATCAATTTTTTAGGTATTTTCGTGACTTAAAAGAAGATGAATCAGGACAAGGAACTACAGAGTATGCAATTTTGGTCGGTGTACTTGTAGTTATTGCAATTGTCGCAATCATTGCTTTTAAGGGTAAAGTTTCTGAACTTTGGGAAGCAATTACTTCTGGAATTAATTCTCTATGAGTAAGAAAAGCACCGCCGCTTATTCTGTGTTTATTATTGCCACTGTATGTTTGCTATTTGCTGCATTTTTCGTATTACCAAGAAAACAGGACCATTCATTAAATACGAGCTCAGACTATGTGCAGACTCATGAAAATAGAGACGACAAAAAAGCCAATGAACAGCCGATCTCATATGCAGCAGCAGAAGATTTGTTTAAACAGAATTCCGTGCAAAGAGATAGTAAAGAAACTATTCAAAACGAAGCCCAGAGTATTTTAGAGAGCTATCAGCAAAGAGCTGATTGTGTGCTTGTTTATTCCGGATATTTAGATATAGCTGGCAATGTATGGGGTTGTTTAGTTAATGGTGGAAATTGGTCAGAACTTGTGACTGTTTCTGATCAAGGAGAGATAAGGAGGATCTCAACATGTCACATATCCACTCAAGATGCGAAGAATCTATTAGAGCAATCAAACTAGGTGTTAAGAATACACAAGGACAAGCAACGCTTGAATATGCTCTAGTTCTATTCTCGTGCTTAATTGTTATTACCTCTCTTGGTGCGATTTATCATTTTGTGCAAAATGGAGCAGTTGTTCAACTGGCTACTCAAGCTGCTTCACATACTATGCATGACTCTCTTTTAGATTTAGCAAAAGATGTTCTCTCGTTTTAAACAGAATGCTGGTCAAGCGTCAGTAGAAGCAGCACTTTTATTTCCAGTTATTCTGATGATTATTGCATTGCTTGTAGAGCCTATCTGCATTCTCTATACAAAGACAGTTATGGATGGAGCCTGTGCAGAAGGATTAAGAGTAGCAACAACGTCTTCTGATACTGAGTTAATAGAGTCCTATATCAAACGCAGACTTAAGGCTATACCGGAGATACCTCTATTCCATAAGGGTGGAGATGAGGACTGGAATATTTCTATTGATAAAAAAGAAAAAGATGTCCTGATTGAAATTACGGGTCATGTGGCGGCGATGCCGCCAATAGGCTGGTGTCTATTCCTTGCAGGGCAGACGGATGATCAAGGAATTGTTTTGAGATCTAGTTTATCTGCTAGCACGTATCCAGATTGGATTGAGGGTTCTTATGCAGATTGGATTACCTTTTGGAAAGGACAAGCATAAGAAAATAAGGCTTGGACTTTCCATGTTTATAGACGATACAGGCGGTATTACGTCAATCGCTTTTGCAAGCGCTCTTTTGGTATGTCTAGCTCTTGTATTTGCGTTGGTATCAGTTGCATGGGTCTCATCGAGGGGATACAAAACTCAGTCAATAGCAGATGCTGCTTCCATGGCAGGAGAAAATGTCGTAGCTAAATACACAACTATTGCGCAGGTAATTGATGCGAGCATCTTAAGTCTTGGATTGTCGGGTTTGTTGTGTGTTGGTGCTGGATTGGTGGCTTCGTGTGTTCCAGGTTTAGCGTCAGCGGGCTCCAAATTGTGTGATGTGGGTTTTAAGACACTTGAAGCTCGTAAGAAATTTGCTACCTCAGCCTGTGAGGGTTTAGAGACAACCGAAAAAATGCTTCCAGTTTTTGCGGCAATGGCAGCGAGCTCTTGTATACAAAAGAACTCTACTGATACTGGAAACTTTATAGGATCAGCGCTTTTATTTCCCGCTCAATCGCAATCTGATTTTGGACACTTAAATAGCGATGTTTCAGCAGATGAATTAAAAGAGCAGAGCGAGCTATTACAGGAAATAGCAAGAAAAATTGAAGAGTTGCAGAGTAAAGCAGAGTCATCTAAAAAGAGGGCGTGGGAGGCAGATTGTGGTGGAAGCCCGTATTCTATGCGTGAGAGAGCGGAGCATCTTGCTGGTCTTTCTGGGGATATGAATCCATCTATTCCGTCACCAACCTCTTGGACGTTTGGTATTGCTTTAAAGCGAGCCAGAGCATACTACAGAGCTCGATATGATCAGGAAATCGTTAATGGAAGTACCGCAGAAGAATTGCGTGATTCAGCCATACGAAAAGCTTTTTATAACTTTGCACACCAGGAACTTTCTAAAGGATTTTATAAAGAAACAGCTGATGGTGAGGTTGAAATGAATTTGCCTCGATTGCCACATAACTTAGAGGAGACAAAGAAAACAGACCTGTATCTAAAGCCTATTTGGCCTTGTACTTATGAAAACGGCGAGAAAACCATTCATGCCCATAGGTCCTGTCCAGGTGCAACTGGAGAAAACGCGGGATTTGCGTCGTTACAAGATTTAGACTCTGGAGCGGTTCGTGAGTGTCAACATTGTCATTTTACTAGCGGCGATGTAGGAAGAGTGGCATCTGCCTCAACAAATATTGATAACGGGTTTGAGTACTACTGGAAAATCGTAGTTGAAGAGTCCGAAGTTTATGAATCATCGCGACAACAAATAAAAGATTTACAAAAGGAGTTGTCTGAAGCTGCAGATAAATCAACAGGTTTATTTCAAAAAGCACTTGATGCTTTGAAGGTTGCTAGACCCAGATTATGTCCACCGGGTGCTTGGGGATGTATTTCATTTGTGAGGAGAGGAAGCTCATCTCCAGAATTCCAAGGAAGTTTAGGAACACTTGAGCAGTCGGTTTTTCTCCCAGAAGGATATGCAATATCTGGTGCCGTGCTTGCCCCAGATAGCTCATCCACAAATAACGTTCTTTCAAGCTTTTTTGACCAGGTTGAAAGGAGAGGAGGTTTTATCGGACAGACCATAGATAAAGTAATGAGCTTGTGGGGATCTCTTTTAATCTCATATGGGGATGGCGTAACTTCTTGGTCCTCTAAACTATCAGAATTTCTTGATAACGTTGACGGAATTACAGGTGGAAGCATCGGCTCAAATTTACAGAGTGCTTTGAAACAAATAGTCATTGACGCCGGATTAGAGCCGAGCGATTTAAGACAAATGAAGCCTGTTCTTGTTAATACAGAAAGAATTTTGAAACAAACTGGCTTCGATAAAGAATCAACGATTCGTGAGCTAGTTCAGAAAATACCTAATACATCAGATCCAATTGCTTTAGCTCGTTCTCTTGGCGCATTTTCTCTGCAATATTTGCCTGACAAAATCATAATTGCAAAGCTGACCATTCCTGTCATTGATATTGAGATCCCTTTAGAAATTGATGTTAAGAAAGTGTTTGGTGGCACATGAGAAAATTGAAATTTCTTTGTTGCCAGAAAGGGCAGATGTTTGTTGAGACTGCATTGGTTCTTCCGGTTGTATTAGTGGTTGCTCTAATTGCAATCAATTTATTTAAGTTTGCAGATATGTGCTCAAAGTTTGACCGTGTTGCGGCGGATCAAATTATTGCTCATGGAATTTCTTCTAGTCATTCCACAGATGGAGGAGCACTAGAAAACTTAACTCAGAAAATAAAAGCTGCTCTTAATTGCGATGACAATTGCGACATTGTTGTCTCATTGGAGGGAGAAAGCGAGGGGATTGGGAACATGGTCTCTATTTTTCCTAAATACCAAGTAACTCTTAAGTACAAGCCTTGGCCACATACCCTGCGTCTCCCTTTAGTGTCACTAGAGTCTCCTCTATGCCTTACCCATACAACCTCAATTGTTGTTAGTCCTTATAAGTCGGGAGTTGTGATTTGAAAATGAACGTACAAGTGTCGATAGAAGAAGTCCCTAATTCTGAACAGATTTTTGAATTGTTACAAGGGGGCTTTGAAAAGTTCGTTGGGCTTTTGGGTACCGAGATAACAGCTCCTCCAGTATTACTTCTGAGATGCTCTTCAGTTCATACTTTTGGAATGACATATCCGATTGATATTGCATTTGCAGATGATCATGGAGAAATTTTAAAAATTCGGAGACGAGTACAGCCTAAACAAATTCATAGCTGCGCGGGCGCCTATTGCACATTTGAAAGACCATCAGTTGATGATTTCCCATGGTTTGAGGTTGGTCAGAAAGTGCTCATTCAAGAAATAAGTACTGAAGAAAGCAACGTTGAAAGAAGGAGTCGCTATGGCTATAGAAAACTACTCCGTAAAAATTTGCCCCAGATGCGGAGAAAAGCTGTTTCAGGACATGAGAATTTGTTACGGGTGCCTTCTAGACTTCAGCGGTCCAAGCTCACTTGTATGCAATCTCGAAGTATCAAGAAATAAAAGAATTGCCAACCTTCCCTTTATAGAAACTGATGAGTATTTGCTTTCTGAGGAAGTAGGAGAGGAGTGGGATAAAGGCCTGCCACCTGCTTTGTTTGAACTGGATAACTCATATTCACCAGCAGATTAAACAGTACGTGGTATCCTTTAAGAAGAGTTGCGAAAGTAACATAAAGGAGTTTCCATGTATAAAGTCTCGCTTCGCTCTTCTAAAAAGAGCCAGTTTGTAAAGATTGCGCTTTGCATAATGCTTTTGGCTGTTGCGTTTTTAATTACGCCTGCAAGAGCATTTGCGCGCGACCTTTCAATAGATACGGTAAATATTGATGCGACGGTTCAAAAAGACGGAACGTTGCATGTCGTAGAAACTCGTACGTTCTATTTCAATGGTAGTTTTCATGGTGTCTATTGGAATCTTCCAGTTGGAAAGAATAAATACAATGGACAGAACGTTGAAGTAAACATTACTTCAGTTAAGGTTCAGGATAGGCAAGGAACTCGTCAGATTTATAGTAAAGACTCTAGTGGAAATAATTCCAGCTCAGATGAGTATTATGTTCCAACTCAATCAAACAACATGTTGAACTTAAAGATTTATTCAGCGCATGATGATGAGTCAGCACATATCACTATCGAGTATGACATTACTAATGTTGTAACAAACTGGTCGGATACCGCGGAGTTGTACTGGAAGTTTGTATCTGATGGCTGGGATTCTGAGTCTCGAAATGTCACTGCTACTATTCATCTTCCTGTCCCATCAGGACAGTCTATAGTTGCCGGAGATACTGTTCGCGCCTGGGGACATGGTCCACTAGATGCAAATGTTGAAATTACCAACAATGCAGTTGTCTACAAAGTTCCTGGTGTAGGAACTGATGAATTTGCGGAAGCTCGTATTACATTCCCAAGCGATTGGGTTTCTGGGCTAGCTCCTATTCAGCAGAATAAACTGAGCAGCATCTTGTCTGAGGAACAAGCGTGGGCGGATGAAGCAAATCACAAGCGTGATGTTGCAAAAACTCAGGTAGCTCTTATTCTTTATGCGCCATTAGTACTTGCAGCTATCACCGTTGTAGCAGCAATCTTGCTGCGTATTCAATACAAAAAGGTAATGGCTCCTCAGTTTAATGACCTTTACTACAGAGATGTTCCATCTAATGATCACCCGGCAGTTCTTTCTATGCTTTACAACGGTGAGCTGATTAAGGGAGACGCTCTGACAGCAACCCTTATGCACCTTTCGGATTCAAAGTACATTAGCTTGAATAAGACGGTTAGTACAAACTTCCTTGGTATGGAGAAGTCTGATTACTGTCTTACAAAGGTTCAAGACCTTTCAGAAAGCCAGCAGCCTTTCTACCCTGGCAGTTCACTGTCAAATAAGATTGATATCATGGCAATGAGGTTAATCTTTGATAAGGCCGGAGAATCTGGAGCGGTAAACACCACTGTTACTATGAAGCAAATTGGCAAATATGCTTCATCACATCCAGAAGATTTTAATAAGGCATATGAGTCTTGGGAGAGCCCCATCAAGCTTAGCTATGCTGCTAAGTATGGAACAAATAAGATTCCATTCCACGGTAAGGGAATTCTTGGTGCTCTGATTGCTGTTGATGTTCTTGTTGCAGCTGCTGCATTCTTCATGGGTGTTATGGCTGATGTTTCATTTGCCAATCTACTACTACATCTGTTCATTCTTGTCATTGCCGGTCTTGTTGCACTTGTAAACATTGGCTCGTTTGATTTGATGAACAGAGAGGGTGTTGAGACGCTTGCTAAGACTCGTGCGCTAAGAAAGTGGCTTACTGAGTTCACCAATCTACATGAAGCAATCCCTACTGACGTCATTCTTTGGAATAGGCTTCTGGTTATGGCAGTTGCGCTTGGTGTTGCGGATAAGGTTATCGAGCAGCTGAAAGTTGCAATGCCAGAGATGCTCAAAGATCCTCAGTTTATGCCTGTTTATAGCTGGTATTACTATGGAAATGGCATGCGAACCAATGCAATTGAGAGCGTAACCAAGAGTGTTACAGCTGCTCATTCTGTCTCCACGGCAGCGCTCGCTTCTTCTAATTCAAGTTCTGGCGGCGGTTTTGGTGGCGGCTTCTCCGGAGGCGGCGGTGGCGGCTTCGGCGGCGGAGGCGGCGGTGGTGGCTTCTAATGCCATAAGCGCTTCAATAAACATCACAAGAAGCTACGTTTAAAGGTTTTAATTCTCCCCGTGAACTTGTCGGGGAGAATTTCTTTTTTAAGAAAATATGCGATTTTGGCATATTTGAGTTGATAGTTTTACGCTGCATTTATGGAGCAGATATCTAACAGATTAGTGGGCCAGTGTCTTCGCGATTTGCGAAAGAAGCAACGTCTTACTCAAGAGGCGGTTGCTGAGCACCTTGCTGGAGATCAAGCATTCATATCAAAGGTTGAATCAGGCGAGCGTGGCGTTAAACTCGGAGAAGTTTTTTCTTTTGCCGAAGCCTTAGGTATAGAAGCTTCCGAACTTATCGAAGCGTTGCGTACGTATCGATAGCTTTAGTTCATGTTTAACATAAGAGACCTTGTGTAGGATGTGCTTCTTAAAAGAGGCACATCTTTTAAGAACTGCCTCCCATTTCTTGGACATAAGAAATGGGAGGCAGTTCAATCCCTAATGATTGGGAATATAAACCAAGGATGTGACATAGAGGTAGATTTGATAGATGGCAATAACATTCATTTACTAGACAACGATATTAAGGGAGCCAACTATGAAAAAACTAGAGTATTCTAAGCCCACATTTGAGTACATCAATAGGATTGAATCGAGCAATTCTAGAGATGTTCAAGCTGATGTTGTCTATGACGTGAATTATGCGATTGGTCAAAATATTCTGTTGGCTGTAACCGCAATTGCAGGTTTTTAGGTTATCGTAATTCCAGGAGTGAATCCAAACTTTGAAGGGTTGAATATACATGGGTGCTAATATTTACAGAAGCATAGCGATAGGTATTATTAGCCTTTGCTTTTTGTACATTGGCTATGTGCTGATAAAAACTAAAAATCCCTTCCTAGTACATAGGTATAATATTATTTTGATTCCCTTAAAATACAGGAAAGAGTTTACAAAAAGAGCAGGTATTGGTATATGTATTATGGCAGCGGTAACGCTTATCTATTCCGTGTTGATTATGCTGTTTTCTGATTCCTTTTTGTTGCAGATTATCACACTCTCATTCGCGTTTATTGGCGCATTATATATAGTTGGAAGTATGGTTTATTTTATTATGCATGGACAGCAATAGGCTTTTATCAATAGAAGTTGGGTTGCAATGGTAATACTCACGCTTGAATTCTCATTGCTAGTGCAACACTTTTATCGTTTTTATACAGAAGTAACCGTTTATATATCCACTAGCACAAACGCTCACTCGTAAGACACTCGTAAGACACAAGCCTCAGATAACAAAAAAGGTTGACACCAAGATGGTATCAACCTGAGCGTTAAAATGGTGGCGGGGAAGGGAATCGAACCCCTGACACGGGGATTTTCAGTCCCCTGCTCTACCAACTGAGCTACCCAGCCAATGGTGCTTCGAAAAGCTTATTTACTATAACAGACTCAAGCGCTTCGTCAAGCGGGCAATTTATACAATCCAGAAATTTTTTCCGCCAGTGAGGTCAAATTCAACGGTCATGCCCTTTATTGCAAAAAACGCCTCAATTTGCTCCTTTGTTTTCTCAAGCTCTTGACCGTCGATTTTCTCGCGCTCATCGGTTTTCTCGCTAGAGGAGAGTTCTATCCAGAGAGTTTGCTTACCACATGTGTCACGCAGGTGAACTTTACTTAAAAGGCCCTGTTGTTCGAGTCTTTCATTGAGATGAATGAGGTCAAAGAAGTTGACAACTTTTGGCATGCTAACTCGTTTCTCTAAACGCTTGCTCTTAAGCATACACGTTTGCAAATTGGTACAATAGATTGAACTACTTCTTCATATTATTACCGCAGGTTAACAGGTATATAGCTAACATTTGCGTCCCAATTCGTCCCAATTATCTGCATACGGATGTGCTTTGTATGCGACGGCGATAGTCTTCGCGAGCATTTCCGCTTCTGGTTTATCGTAATGGATCTCCGTGACGCTTGTTCCTTTATGTCCCATCATGCGCTCGATTTTCTCACGCTCAACGCCTAGCTCCCAGTGGGTGAACGTTTGCCATGAATTGCGCAGACGGCTCACTGGACGATAAGGAGCGCCATCCACTTGTTCAACTAATGGTCGCCATACATCAAGCAGACGCTGTTGTGTTATTGGCCTGTCTCTTGGCCCTTGCAGTATCCATTCATCTTCAGACGCTTGTACAAGCTCGTAGAGACGCGCTCCGAGAGGTCCTGGAACAACAGACGCGTGAACGCTTTGCGTGGTCTTTAGACGGCTAGAGACGCCATGCTTCTGTGTCATCTGCCGAGTAATTGGAATGATGGCCACGGGAACACCTTCAAACTCGACCAGCTCAACCTCGCTGTTTCTAATGGCCAATGTCTCGCCAACACGCGCACCACCGAAGGCCGCCGTGATAAACCAAGCTTCTAAGTATGTGCCACAAATAGATCCATAAAGCTTATGTAGTTCATCAAGCGTCCAGATACCGTTTTCGCGCTTTTGACCATTCTTCGGCATGTGGTAGGGGCGCCTGGCAATATCCGCGGAGCAGATGTCACGAAGCTCGCACTCTGAATATATAAGTCTGAGAATAACTTTCGCGTTTCTCGCGTGTGAGATGGTCATTTCGTCAAACCAGGACTGAACAACCAAGGGGCGAACTGCATTAACGGGGGTATTGTCGCGTCTATGATCCGTAAACACGAGACGCCAGGTGCGCTTATATACGTCTATGGTTGACGCTGAGAGGTCGCCGGCTGCGACACGTTCTTCAAGGCGTGGAAGCACCCACATATCCCATACTTGGCCAAGCGTTGGCGCAGGTGCGTCTTCTGAGTGGTTGAGCCGAAGCTCTGCCAGCCTGTCGTAGGCTTGGCGCTTAGTACCGCGTACCGTCTCAGACGCTCGGCGATATCCCTTGGACGTCTCCGACCAATACCGGATGCGGTAGCGTTTATTTTTCTCGATTTCAGTTACGCTGCCCCAATTACTGCGCATCGCTTTTCGTGGCATAATATGTTCATTGCCTCCTTCGGTGGTGGCTTGCTCCCTGTATTGTCTTGGCGGACGCGGGGAGCTTTTTTATTGCTTAAATCTTGAAGTCGAACGGTATGGAATACCACACCACCTCGCCGATGACTGTGATGGACTCAGTTCCTTCCACCGTTTTGTCGTAGATCTGAGCGTGGAAGGTAGGGTCTTTAGAGTCTGGGATAAGCTCCACGCCGTTTTCTAGTTGTTTGATACGCTTGATGGTCGCGTCGTATCCATTCACACAGACCGCATACGCCGTGCCGTCCACAACGGGAGACTTCTTCTCCGGATCTACCAACGCATAGCATCCATTTGGCAGGACGTTATTCATGCTCTCGCCATCGACGGTCAAGAAGAACGCGTTAGGATGACGGCGACGGATTTCACGTGGTGCGAGAATGTGGTCTTCGACTGCATCCATGTACAGTGGCTGGCCAGCTGCAATACGACCATAGAGAGGGACATAGACGAACTGCTCTTCGTCACTTAATCCTTCATCAAGTGAACCTGGTTCAAAGGCATCGTATCCAAACAGAGCCTCCATGCTCACGTGGAGAATGTCAGCAATCTGTTTAATAAGCGATATGTCTTGCGGAGCATATATTCCTTGCTCCCAGTTTCTATATGTTCCAAGCGGCACTCCAAGTTTTTCGGCCATGCTTGCTTGAGTAAAACCACTCGCTTTGCGGAGATTTTTTAACTCGTAAAGCATATCTTAACCTGCCCCTTCTAAAAAATACTCGCTTACTAATTATTTTATACGAAAAATATACTTGACAAGTACACGGTTACCTATTATAAATAGTACACGGTTAGCGTGTATATAAGTTTTTATATACAGACGCTACAAGGTCACCGTGTATCCAAGGAGGTGAAACACATGAACGGACAGAAGCTGCGCGAGCTTCGCAGAGCAAGCGGAAAAACCCTGCGCCAGATCTCTTACGAGAGCGGTGTAACCGAGCAGGCAATTTTGAACGCCGAGGTTAACCGCCATCTTCCACGCATCGACACTTTGCTCGCTATCTGCAAGGCAATCGGATGCTCAGTCTCCGACGTCGTCGATGAAGACGTCGTGGCCAACCACTAAGCACCATCGCACTACTTGATTGTTGAACCTTGAAAGCTGAATAGCTAGATGTGACGTGAGACGGGGGAGCCGGTGACGCCCGCCATCTAGTAGACCTATCAAACCAACAAACAGGAAGGAGGCACATGGAACGAATTGATGGAAAGAGACTTGAAGCAATTCGCAACTACAGAGGGATGTCCATTAGTGACATCGTCAGAAAAACTGGCGTTTCTTATCAAACCATCGCCGATATAGAGACTGGATTTACAAAGGGGCCACAGTTTGTGACTCTTTCCAAAATCTGCCATGCACTACGGTGCAAGGTGAACAACGTCATCGTTAACGAAAAGGAATAGGAGGTTACATGGCCATAGCAACAGAGACGCCTGAGAAGTTAACGGTTTCAGTGGCCGAAGCTTCGATTATTTCAGGGTTTTCGCGTGTGGTAATTCGTACAGCCATCAAGCGCGGAGAGCTTAAAAGCCTTCTGCCACATGGTTACGTTCGCGGTCGTCGCATCAAGAAGGCTGAACTTCTTAAATGGATGCGCGAGATGGAGGTTTAAGAGTTGAGAGTAATAAAAAGTGCTCCCACGACTTTGCAGAGTCGCAGGAGCGGGTCAAACAAACCGAGCGGGGCGTTTGACCTCTCTATTTTAGCAGGTAAAGCAAAGAGGTTCATTCCTCAGCTGTTTGTAGCCATGAGCCTGTGCGGTGTCACGCCGCTCATTATCTTGTGGCTGATGTGGAAGTTCGGCTTTGCGCCCGCGCTTTTAGTGGCGATTCTATCAGCCGCAATCATGATCCATTGGATTAACCAGACAGAACCAGAGAGTAGGTAACTAACATATGAGTGTAAAAATCGCATCGCTTGAGTTGGAAAACGTCAAGCGTATTCACGCCGTCGAGCTGGAACCAGCCCAGGACGGTCTCACGGTCATCGGTGGCAAGAACGCCCAGGGCAAGACGAGCGTACTTGACGCCATCGCATGGGCGCTGGGCGGCGACAAAATGAAGCCTGCCGACCCAAACCGCAAAGGCGGAGCAACACCAGCAAGGCTGCGCGTTGAGCTGTCTAACGGCATTGTGGTTGAGCGTAAGGGTAAGAACGGTTCGCTTCACGTCACCGACACGACAGGCAAGAAAGCCGGCCAGCAATTACTGAACGACTTCATCAGCCAGTTAGCGCTGAACATCCCGCGCTTCATGAACGGTTCAGACGCCGACAAAGCAACCGCGCTTCTGCAGACGCTTGGCATTGATGCAGAACTCGCGAAGATTGACGGTTCAATTCGCGCCACCTTCCAAGACCGCCAGCTGGTAGGTCGCGACGCCAAGGCAAAGCGCGCACACGCTGAGAAGCTTCCACACCATGAGAACGCACCCGCAGAGCCTGTGAGCGCTGCCGAGCTTATCCAGGAGCAGCAAGCAATCCTGGCACGCAACGGCGAGAAGTTGAAGGCCAAGCAGGACGCGGAAGACACCGCAAAGAAAGCGGAGTTTGCACGCACGGCGGTAAGTGCTACCAATATGCGTGTGGCAGATCTGGAACAGCAACTCAAAGAAGCACGCGCCGAGTTGGCCAGACGCACGAAGGAAGCTGAGGAAGCTGAAGAAAAGGCGAAGGTTCTAGCACAGAGCACCGCCGAGCTGGTTCTTGAAAGCACCGAAGAGATTGAGTCGTCCATCGCCAACATCGAGACGATAAACAACAAGGTGCGCGACAACCAAGCAAAAGCAGAAGCAGACGCGGAAGCGCTTCGTGTAGAGCAGGAATACGACGGTCTTACACAGAAACTTGAAGACCTGCGCGCAAAGCGTCGCGGACTACTTGACGGCGCACCACTGCCACTGCCCGAGCTGTCCATTGATGACGAGGGCGCGCTCACCTACAAAGACCACACGTGGGGCGACATGAGCGGAGCCGAGCAGTTGGTCGTAGCCACGGCCATTGTCCGCGCTACCAAGCCAGAGTGTGGCTTTGTTCTGGTCGATAAGCTCGAGCAGTTCGACACCGACGAGCTCGCGAAGTTCGGCGAGTGGGCGAAAGGCGAGGGGCTACAGATCATCGGCACCCGTGTGGCCACTGACGACTCTTGCACGGTTGTGATTGTGGACGGTCGCATTGAGGGTCAAGACCTCGCAGAGCCAGCTCCGGAGAAGTCCCACGCGCTTGATTGGGACGGCGACGCGGCTCAGCCAACCACAAGCACACAGCCAACAACTCAGCAATGGAAGGGACTCTAATGGCACAGTTTAACCTCATCAGCGGTGTGCAGCGTACCGCCATCAAAACGCTGATTTACGGCCCCGAGGGCATCGGCAAATCAACACTTGCCGCTATGTGGCCAAACCCAATCTTTATCGACTTGGAGGGCGGCACAAACCAGCTGCCAGTCGTACGACTTGAATCGCCTTCAAGTTGGTCGATGCTTCGCGCGGAACTTACGGCCATCAAAAACCGCGAGATTCCGTGTTCTACGGTAGTTATTGACACCATGGACGCGGCCGAGCGCATGTGCGCGGAGTACATCATGGCGCGCGATGGTAAGAAGAGCATAGAAGAGTGGGGTTACGGTAAAGGTTATACCATTCTCCAGGAGGAGTTTGGCCGCCTGCTCGATTACCTCACAGACACCGCGGCTTCAGGCATTAACGTTGTAGTCCTGGGACACTCGACCATGCGAAAGTTTGAGCGCCCTGACGAGTCAGGCGCCTATGACCGCTTCGAGCTGAAGCTCACGAAACAAGTCTCGCCCATGGTGAAAGAGTGGGCGGATATGGTTTTGTTCTGTGACTATAAGACCTACGTCGAGACAAACAAGGCTGGCAAGGCTAAGGCGACAGGCGGAGCGCGTGTTATTCGTACCACGCACGCCCCAACATGGGACGCAAAGAACCGCTTCGGACTGCCTGACGAGCTTCCACTGAAGCTGGGAGAAATGCCCGCGCAACTTGGCGAGGTTATCCCGGATATGGTGGCAGAACAGGCTGCAGCCGTTCCAGCAGCTCCGGTGGCTCCGGTGGCCACAATAGCGCCACAGACCGCGCCAGCCGTGCCAGCTGCTCCTGTACAGGCTGAACCGACCACAGCCACAGCCAACGCCACAGGCGAATACAGCGCGCCAGATTATCCGGAGCGCATGAAGAAGCTTGTGGATCTGATGGTGGCCAACAAGGTTACAGACGCAGAACTTCGCGATGCCGTCGGCAAGACGGGCAACTTCTCTGCGGAGTGCTCGCCTGTGGATTACCCGGAAGGCTTTGCGGATTATCTTGTGAGTGGTTGGGACACCGTCATGAACAAGTACATCCTGCCTGCGCGCGCCATTGAAGCGGCAAAGAGTACGCCCGTTCCATTCAATTAAATCGGTATTTATTAGCTAGAAAAAGGAGAAAAAATGGCTAGTACTAAAGGTTACGCAATCGGCTGGGACGACGAGATTATCGACCCAGGAGAGCCAGAGTTTGTGTTGCTCACGCCTGGCGTCTACGACTTCACCATCACAGGATTCGAGCGTGGACACTTCGACGGAAGCGAGAAGATGGACGCTTGCTCCATGGCCAAGCTGACGCTCAGGTGTTCCAATGGCGTCCAGGAGACCACCGTATTTACTAACTTGTTCTTGTCCAGCGCGGTGGCTTTCAAGCTTTCCAAGTTTGCCAAGTCAATCGGCGACATGCCCGCGGGAAGTACCACAGGCCAGAAGTTCCACGTTGACTGGAATAACATCATCGGCAAGCGCGGCAAGTGCAAGATTAAGACGCGCGTCTACAACGGCAAGGATTACAACGAAGTGGACGACTTCATCGTTCCAGATCCAGCAAACGCGCCCGCAGCTGCACCCGCGCCAGCTCCAATGCCACAGGCTGTACCGCTGCCCAACTACGCTCAGCCACAACCACAGGCACAGCCAGTGTACGCGCCACAGCCACAGCAAGCCACTATTCCTGCTCAGAGCGTTGTACAACCTCAACAGGTAGCGCCACAGCCTAGCCAGTATCAAGGGCTGTAATTATGGAGCTGAGACCCTATCAGGTCGAGGCGGTTGAGTCAGTATTCAGAGAGTGGGAGCAAGGTCGAAAGCGCACGTTGCTGGTTCAAGCAACCGGAACGGGTAAGACCATATGCTTCGCCGAGGTCGTCCGTCGTGTGGCATCACACGGCGGGCGTTCCCTTATCCTGGCGCACCGCGGTGAGCTCTTGGAGCAAGCCGCGACAAAGATTGAGCAAACCGCCAATCTGAAGTGTGCACTGGAGAAGGCGGAGAATACAAGTCTCAATTCCTGGACATCGGTCACGGTCGGCTCGGTTCAGACGCTTATGCGCGAGAGCCGGCTGTCACAGTTTAGACCGGACGCCTTCGACTGTATTGTGGTTGACGAAGCTCACCACACACTCGCTGAAGGCTACACCCGTATCCTCGACCATTTTGAGAGCGCTAACGTTCTAGGTGTTACCGCAACCGCTGACAGAGCGGACAGAAAAGACCTCGGCGAGGTATACGATTCCATCGCCTACGAATACGACATGGCGCACGCCATCAATGACGGATATCTTTGTCCAATCGAAGCCGAGATGGTACCTCTACAGGTTGACCTGTCGAGCGTATCGGTAACGCATGGAGACTACCAAGCGGGACAGCTCGGAGACGCGCTTGAGCCTTATCTGGACGCCATCGCGGACGCTATGGTTACGCGCTGCCAGGACAGGCGCACGGTGGTGTTTCTGCCACTTATTAGAACGGCCAAGAAGTTCACGGAGAAGCTTATCGAGCGCGGGCTCACAGCGTGCGAAGTGGACGGCCAAAGCGAAGACCGCGAGGAGATTCTTACAGACTTCAACCGCGGAAAGTACCAAGTACTCTGTAATTCGATGTTACTCACGGAAGGCTGGGACTGTCCCGCGGTGGACTGTATCGTGTGCCTTCGACCAACCAAGAGCAGAAGTTTATACGTTCAGATGGTCGGCCGTGGTACGCGTCTATCGCCTGAGACAGGCAAAGAGAAGCTTCTTTTGCTCGACTTTCTATGGATGACCGGACGCCACAATCTTGTGCGCCCGGCGGCGTTATTCGCCACGTCTGACGAAGTGGCCAAGCGCATAACCGAGATGACGCAGGAGGCGGAAGGCGCTATAGATCTCTTAGGCGCAGAACCAATCGCCGAGCAAGATGTGGCGCTTGAGCGCGAGCTTGCAGTGGCGGCAGAGCTGGAGCGTATGCGTAAGCGTAAGGCGCAATTCGCGAACCCTCTGCAGTACGCGGTCAGTATTTGCGACTTAGATCTGCAGACCTTCGAGCCATCGTTTGCGTGGGAGGAAAACCCCGCCACAGATGCGCAGTCCAAGCAGTTGGAGAAGCTTGGCATTGACCCGGCCGGCATGACGCAGGGATACGCGGAGCTGGTGCTGAAGAAAGCACACGAGCGCATCGACGCACATCTGGCCACGCCTAAACAGGTGCGCATGTTGGAGCGCAAAGGCTTCCAGCATCCGGGGCTCTGGACGTTTGAGCAAGCCAGCCACATAATGAGCCGCTTGGCCATGAACCGCTGGATTGTTCCGCGCGACATCAATCCCGCAACGTATGATCCAAACAACTGAAAGGAGGAATAAATGACAATTAACCTTGGTATTCCGCAGATTATTTGGCTTGTTATGGCTATCTTTGGGCTAATCTACGAGGTTATCAACCACGGCAAGCCCCCAACAGCCGCACAATGCCTACGCCTTCACGATTGGCATGGTGATTTCTTTCTCGCTGCTTTATTTGGGCGGCTTCTTCGGATAAATCCGATTTATTTTAATTCCTTATTTTTCAAAACCTAATAGAAAGGCTTTAACCATGAAGAAACTTCTTCAATGGCTGGCTGTTTGCGTGTTTGCGGTGCTGGTATGTGTTCCGGCACTCGCACAGGCTCAGACGGTACCGACCACGATTACCAGCTTTAGAGTTACCGATAAGAACAAGCAGGACTTAACCTCTGCGTTTACCAACCAAGACATCTACTTGACCGCATCATGGAGCGCAACAGGTGAAGTTCACGAGGGCGACACGTTCTCGCTGGGTATCCCAGATATTCTCGACTTCCCTGCAACTAACGCGGCGAGCTTCGACATTTACGCGCCAGACGGTAACGTCATGGCAACGGCACAAGTGACGCCAGGACGTGTTTCGATCACTTACACATCATGGGTTGAAGGCAAAGACCAC
>CAURGZ010000015.1:0-21743 GCA_963524285.1 uncultured Atopobium sp. | reverse complement strand
GAAATTTCAAACAAAAGGATCCAGCTAAGCTTTTCTCGAGCAATCTCATTAGTACGACGAGAAAACTGATTCTGTTTCATGCTGTCCCTTCTTACTCGGTACGAGCCACCTGCTCAATGCGATAGCCCTCGAGCTGGTCGCCAGGCTTGATGTCCTGGAAGTTCTCAAGGCCAATACCGCATTCATAGCCGGATTTAACGCTCTTAACGTCGTCTTTGAAGCGCCTGAGCGATGCAATCTTTCCATCGTAGACAACAAAGCCGTCACGGATGAGGCGGATGTTATCGTCGCGGGAAATCTCACCATCAGAAATCATGCAGCCGGCAGCAATACCAACCTTAGGTACCTTGAAGGTATCGCGAACTTCAGCAACGCCGGTCTGGACTTCCTGCTCAGTTGGCTTAAGCATACCAATACGAGCTGCGTCAATCTCTTCGATTGCCTTGTAGATAACGCTATACGTTCTGATTTCAACACCTACGCGCTCTGCAGCAAGCTTAGCCTTTGCATCTGGACGGACGCCAAAGCCAATGATAATTGCGTTGGATGCGTCAGCGAGAACAACGTCTGTCTCGGTAATGCCACCAACAGCAGAGTGGATGGTGCTGATACGAACCTCGGACTGATCCATCTTGTCCAGGGAATCCTGGAGAGCCTCGATGGAGCCCTGAACGTCAGCTTTGATGATGAGGTTGAGTTCCTTGACGTCACGGTCAGCCATGGTGTCAAAGAGGTTCTCGAGGGTAACGTGCTTAACACGGTTCTGCTCTTCAATACGAGCCTTAAGGGCGCGCTGATCAGCAAGCTCACGAGCGTCGCGCTCCTCCTGGAAGACGCGGAACTCATCGCCTGCGCCAGGAACGGTCTGCAGACCAAGAATCTCAACTGCGTCAGAAGGACCAGCGGTAGTAACTGCGTTGCCCTTAGGGTCAAGCATGGCGCGGACACGACCAAAGGCCATACCAGCAACAAGAGCATCGCCGATGTGGAGCGTACCGCGTGTGACCAGAACAGTAGCAACAGAGCCGCGACCACGGTCAAGCTTAGCCTCAAGAACGTTACCAGACGCAAAGGTGTCTGGATTGGCCTTCAGCTCAAGGACATCTGCCTGCAAAAGAATGGTCTCAAGAAGATCATCGATGCCCAAATTCTGCTTAGCGGAGATGTCAACAAACATGTTCTGTCCGCCCCACTCCTCAGGAATAACACCGTACTCGGTGAGCTCCTGACGAACGCGGGTAGGATCTGCGCCTGGCTTATCAATCTTGTTGACTGCAACAACAATTGGAACACCAGCAGCCTTTGCGTGGTTAATAGACTCAATGGTCTGAGGCATAACGCCATCGTCTGCAGCAACAATCAGAATGACAATATCGGTGACCTTTGCACCACGAGCACGCATAGCGGTAAAGGTCTCGTGACCTGGGGTATCGATGAAGGTAATCTCACGGCCGTTAATGGTGACCTGAGAAGCACCGATTGCCTGAGTAATGCCACCAGCCTCGCCAGCTGCAACACCGGTGTGACGGATTGCATCCAGGAGTGATGTCTTACCGTGGTCAACGTGACCCATGACGGTAACTACTGGAGGACGTGGCTTCAAATCCTTAGGATCGTCGTAGAAGGTGAAGGAGTTCTCCTCCTCCTTGGACATAATCTTAATCTGGCGACCAAGGTCATCAGCAACAATCTCAATAAGCTCATCAGACATGGTCTCGGTAAGCGTCAGAGGATTGCCAAGCAGGAACAGGCGCTTAATAATGTCATTTGCAGGAACACCAAGAAGCTCAGCAAGTTCAGAGACAGTAGAGCCCTGAGGAACCTTTACGGTATCAAGCTGGGAAATATCCTGGTCGTTTGCAAGTGCTTCCTCAATACGCTGCTCCATAGCAGCCTCTGCAGCCTGCTTCTGACGACGCTCTTTACGCTTTTTACGGCGGCCAGTGGACTCACGGCTTGCCTCTTCAATAGCAACGCGAGCCTCATCTAAAACGCGGCTTCTGTTGTAAGCCTCAGCCTCACGTGCCATGCGGCTATAACGGTCTTCTCCGTCATCTCCACCGCGACGATTCTTCTTACGCTTGCCGTTTGGACGCTCATCAGACAGGGAAGCGTCATCGCGCTCATTTTTGAAGTTATGACGAGAAGGGGCGCCACTTGCTTCGCTTGCATTAGCGCGAGCGTGGTTTCTAGGTCCCTTCTCGGCCTTCTTCTGAGCAGCGGACTCCGCTGCCTGCTGCTTCAATACCTCTTCCTGCTGAGCAATCTGGTCAAGCAGGTTATTGAAAGAAGGAGCAGCCTTAGGAGCGGTATCCTTTACGCGGTTGCGCTCGGCCTCTTCAGCCTCAAGACGCTTCTTCTCTTCCTCAGCGCGGCGGCGCTCCTCTTCTTTCTTGCGAGCAGCCTCCTCTTTTGCGCGTTTCTTCTCTTCTTCTGCACGCTCAGCTTCACGCCTTGCCTCTGCAGCAAGTCGCTCAGCCTCTGCTGCCTCTGCAGCAGCCTTTGCCTCCTTGGCAGCAGCCTCTTCTTCAGCAGCTTTTTGAGCTGCGATTTCAGCAGCACGAGCCTCCATAATAGGCTGGAGTTTCTTACGAACAATAGAGATATATGCATCTTCAAGCGTAGAAGAAGCAGACTTTGCAGGAATCTTCATGTCCGCAAGGTGCTCGAGCAATTCCTTGCTCTGCATACCATATTCTTTGGCAAGGTCATGTACACGCATTTTTGCCATATATGAAAACCTTCCGGTTGACGGGATAGTTACAGGTAGTTGACTAGATCAGTGAGTCTGGATCAGAAGAAATCTCTGCATTCTCCATGTCATCATGAATGCCACAGAAATCAGAACCAGGTCTTGCCATATTGCGGCAAGGAGTTCCGTTAGGGCTCACATACTTGCAACGATGAGCAATCTCTTCCTCGTCAACAGTCTCTTCAACAACCTCAGGAAGGTTGTTCAGAATGCTTGCAGCAAGGGATTCGTTCTTGATGTCAATGTGAAGACCAGTTAGGCGAGCAGCAAGGCGAGCATTCTGGCCCTCTTTACCAATTGCCAAAGACAGCTGATCATCAGGAACAATAACAGTTGCGTGTCCCGTAGCGCCATCAACAATAACGCGAGAAACGCGTGCAGGTGAAAGTGCAGACGCAACGCAACGAGCAGCGTCATCAAACCAAGGCACAACGTCAACGCGCTCTCCACGGAGCTCAGAAACTACGGTGCGAACACGGCTGCCCTTAGGACCAACGCAAGCACCAACTGGATCAAGGCGCTCGTCAACGGAAGAAACGGCAATCTTGGAACGGACGCCAGCCTCACGAGCAATAGAGCGGATGCTTACAACACCGTCATAAACCTCTGGAACCTCAAGCTCAAAGAGACGACGGATAAGATCTGGATGGGTACGAGAAACAACAATTGGTGGACGCTGACGCTCACCACGAACTGCTGGCTGAGTTGCATTAGGATCGCGAACGTCTACGATAATTGCCTTAATGCGCTGGTTGTGAAGGTAACGCTCGCCTGCTGGACGCTCGTCGCGCTCATCAGGGAAACGGCGCTGATCAAAGTGTGGAAGCTCTGCCTCAACACCTTCACGAATCTTAATGATGGTGAAGTCAGGAGTGGACTGAAGAACAGTACCAGTGATGATGTCACCAATGCGGCCACGGAACTCATCATAAATCTGAGCACGAGCGGCATTGCGCACAAGGGTCTTAATCTCTGCCTTAGCATGCTGTGCAGCAATACGGCTGGTGTCTGGAGGAGTTACGTCTACCTCGTCAAACTCAGTATACTCACCAGTCTCCTCATCTGGCTCACCCTTAGGGACAAGCTCATAGACGTAGACACGACCAGTAGCCCTATCAATGGTGACACGCGCGCCAAAATCAAGATGGAGGACGTCAGCATAGCTTTTTGCCAGAGACTGCTCCAAACGGTCCAGAAGATATAACTCATCGATGTGCTTCTCCTGGCAAAGCAACATCAAAGCTTCCATCATTTCAGATGCCATGAATAATCCTCTCTATCTACTTCTTGGCTGAGGCCGAGAAATCAAAAACTGGTTTAATAACGCACTTCTTTAACTCAGACAAATCAACAGTACAGACCTCATCTTCTGTCTGGATTGAGATAGTTGTACCCTCAATGACCAAGAGTTTGCCGGTAAATTTACGGCGTCCCTCTGTGGCGGTAGTCTGAAGCTGAATCTCTTCCCCTGCAAAGCGCTCAAAGTCTTTTGCGCGGCGAAGCGGACGAGCCATTCCTGGAGAAGAAACCTCCAAGGTAAATGATGCTGGGAATGGATCAAACTCATCTATGGTCTCTGAGATCCATGAAGTTTCTTGAGCAACTTCATCAAGAGAAATGGTCTCTGCTGTCTCATCATCATGGTCAATTCTTACTCTGACCACAGGATTCTTGGAAGAACCAACAATCTCAACATCAACAATATCAATGTGGTGATTGAGTGCAGCCTGCTCTAGTGCGGACAAGATTTTCTGTGTAGCACCTTCGTTTTGCATTTGACCTCCTCATCTACATACAGAAAGGAAGCGGGGTCAAAACTCAACCCCACTTCCAACTAATAACAACTACGTTTAGAGATATCTTACGAGATAAAGGGCTTCTCGTCAAGTGTTTTTGCTGTTAGGCAACGATATTCACAAGTCGGCCCTTAACAACAATGACTTTTCTAATCTCTTTACCCTCAAGCTGGTCGGAAATTGCTTCAGTTGCGACGGCAGTGAGCTCTTCCTCAGAAGCATCGGCAGAGACCTCAATGCGAGCGCGGACCTTACCCTTAAGCTGAACAGCAATTTCAACGGTATTGCTCTTTGCCTGCTCTGGGTCAAACTCTGGCCAAGGCTGGTGATAGACAGGCGTGTCTTTACCCAGAGCCTCGTGGCTGAGCTCCTCAGCCCAGTGAGGAATAATTGGAGCCAGCATGGCAACAACATCATTTGCAACCTTGTAGCAAAGTGCAGCATCTCTAGACTCTGCAGGAACCTCGTTGATATAGGCGCTTGCCGCATTAACCAGCTCCATGACTGCAGAAATAGCAGTGTTGAACTGACCCTTGTCAAACTCAGTGGTGCAGCGGATTCCCATAGCATTGAGGACGCGGTTGAGCTCAAGCGACTTTGCATCCAAAGCTGTGTGGTCGAGTACGGCAGAAGCATCAGCGGTGCGAGAGAGTTCCCAAACCACACGCCAAGCACGCTTGATAAAGCGGTTTGCACCTGCAACGACCTTCTCGTCCCAGTCAAAATCCTTCTCTGGTGGAGCAACAAAGAGAATGGCAAGACGCATCGTATCTGCACCATAAGGCTCAATGACAGAGCTTGGAGGCACAACGTTACCCTTTGACTTTGACATGGTGTCGCCGTGCTCATCCTTGACCATGCCCTGGGTCATCAGGTTCTTAAATGGCTCATCAATAGCAATCATGCCCAGGTCACGAAGGACCTTAGTAAAGAATCGAGAATACAGAAGGTGCAGAATTGCGTGCTCAATGCCGCCAATGTAGTTATCTACCGGCATCCAGCGATCCACTGATTCTTTAGAGAAAGGAAGTTCGGTGTTGTGTGGATCGCAGTAGCGCAGATAATACCAGCTAGAGCAGGTGAAAGTGTCCATGGTATCAGTGATACGCTTGGCGGGCTTGCCGCACTGAGGACAGGTGGTCTCTACAAACTCCTTGCACTCAGCAAGGGTATCTCCTGCTGCCAGGTCAAGATTGTCTGGAAGCGTAACAGGGAGCTGATCATAAGGAACTGGGACGTCACCACAGCAATCGCAATGAATCATTGGAATTGGATTGCCCCAGTAACGCTGCCTTGAGATGAGCCAGTCACGAAGGCGGAACTGAACAGTTCTACGTCCAACGTTGTGCTCGGTCAGATAGGCAACAACTGCCTCTTCTGCCTCGGAATGCTTACCACCACGAAGTCCAGTGAAAGGACCGGACTGGACAAGAATACCAACGGTATCCATTGGACCGTCCCAGTCAACGGAGGTTACCTTGTACTCGGAAACTCCCTTGAGCTCCTCGTAGATATCAGTTCCCTCTTCGCAAATGATAGGAACAATAGGCAGGTCATACTTCTTAGCAAAGTCAAAGTCGCGCTTATCGCCTGATGGAACACCCATAACGGCGCCAGTACCATAGTCGAGAAGGACGTAGTCAGCAACCCAAATTGGTACGGTCTGACCGGTGACTGGGTTAATTGCGTAACGGCCTGTGAATACACCGTGTTTCTCGCGGTCTGTACCCTGACGATCAATGGAAGAAACCTTTACGGCCTCCTCATGGAGGGCGTCAAAGGCGGCCTTGTACTCTGAATCCTCTACCAGCTCAGCAGCAAGTTTAGACTCTGGTGGGAGCAGCATGAAGGTGCAGCCGTAGATGGTATCTGCACGCGTAGTGAAGACGGTCATCTTGGTATCGGTTGGCGTGACACCATCGGTATCTGCCAGGGTAAAGTCAATTTCTGCACCCTCGGAGCGTCCAATCCAGTTTGCCTGCATAGCACGAACACGCTCTGGCCAGCCCTCAAGCTGATCAAGGTCGTCGAGGAGCTCCTGCGCGTAATCAGTGATGCGCAGGTACCACTGAGAGAGCTCACGCTTTTCTGGAACCGCACCACAGCGCCAGCACTTACCGTTAACTACCTGCTCGTTTGCAAGAACAGTTTTATCGTTAGGACACCAGTTAACAGGACTTGTTGCACGATATACCAGGCCCTTCTCAAGCATCTTGAGGAAGATCCACTGACCCCATTTGTAGTACTCAGGGTCACACGTGTTAAACATGCGATCTTTGTCGTAAGCAAAGCCCATGCGGAACATAGTCTTTACAGCCTGGTCAATATTTTTATGAGTCCACACAGAAGGCTGAGTATTGTGCTTAATAGCAGCGTTTTCTGCAGGAAGACCAAAAGCGTCAAAGCCCATTGGATGCAAAACGTCAAAGCCACGCATACGAGCCTGACGAGCCATAGCATCGCCAATGGTGTAGTTACGAGCGTGACCCATGTGAAGATCGCCCGAAGGATAAGGGAACATCTCTAGAACGTATTTTTTAGGCCTTGAGCTGTCTTCTTCTGTCTTGTAAAGGTTCTGCTCTTCCCAGACACGCTGCCACTTAGTTTCAATAGCCTCAGCATCGTAAGCAGGAAAATCACCTGTATCGGATACGTTCTGTACTTCCTCGTTTTCCACGAGTTCCCCTTTCTTATAGCGATGCGTCACCAAGCAAAATACTTGGTGACGCTCGTAGTCCATAAATCCTGTGAGTTATGAACGGAAATTGTAGCTGACCTGCTGGTTTGAATCTTTCAGCAAGACGTCGTGTGCGCCGCCCTCAACAATTGAAGTTGAAGAGACAAGTGTAATCTTTGCCTTATCGCGAAGCTCAGGAATATCAAGAGCACCGCAGTTGCACATAGTGGACTTGACCTTCAGAAGTGATGCCTCAACGCCGTCCTTCAAAGGACCTGCATATGGAACGTAGGAATCAACGCCCTCAACAAAGGAAAGACCGCGCTTGTTGCCGCCAAGGTCGTAGCGTTGCCAGTTACGAGCACGTGCAGAACCCTCGCCCCAGTATTCCTTCATGTAAGAGCCGTTAACAATAACGCGGTCAGAAGGACTCTCATCAAAGCGAGCAAAGTAACGACCAAGCATCATGAAGTCAGAACCCATAGCAAGGGCCAAAGTCATGTGATAGTCGTAGACAATTCCACCGTCAGAGCAGATTGGAATATAGATGCCAGTCTCCTCAAAGTACTCATCACGAGCGCGAGCAACATCAATGACAGAGGTTGCCTGACCACGACCAATGCCCTTCTGCTCACGAGTGATGCAGATAGAACCGCCGCCGATACCAATCTTGATAAAGTCAGCGCCAGCCTCTGCCAAGAAGCGGAAGCCCTCAGCATCTACAACGTTACCTGCACCAATCTTGACGGAATCACCGTAAGTTGCACGAACCCACTCAAGCGTGCGCTTCTGCCACTCGGAATAACCCTCAGAAGAGTCAATACACAAAACATCAGCACCTGCATCAACAAGCAGAGGAACGCGGGTCTCATAGTCACGAGTATTAATACCAGCGCCAACCATGTAGCGCTTAGAGTCATCAAGAAGCTCATCTGGAGCAGACTTGTGGGAATCATAATCCTTGCGGAATACAAGGCTGACCAGGTGGCCGTTCTTATCGACAATAGGAAGGGTGTTGAGCTTGTTGTCCCAGATAAGATCATTTGCCACTTTGAGGGAGGTATCCTCAGCTGCGGTAATAAGCTTATCAGCTGGAGTCATAAACTCAGATACCAGCTTAGAGCGATCATCGCGAGAAGGACGATAGTCACGAGAGGTAACAATGCCCACGAGCTTACCGCGAGAAGTGCCGTCATCTGTGACAGGCATAGTGGAGTGACCAGTCTTCTCTTTAAGATCAAGCACGTCACCAAGGGTCATTTCTGGAGTAAGGGTTGAGTCAGAAACAACAAAGCCTGCCTTGTAGCTCTTAACCTCGCGAACCATCTGAGCCTCATCCTCAGCGGACTGAGAGCCATAAATAAAGGCAATGCCACCCTGCTGGGCCAAGGCAATTGCCAGACGAGGGCCAGAAACTGACTGCATTACTGCAGAAACCATAGGAATGTTGAGTTCAATTGCGCTTTTCTCGCCACGCTTAAACTTTACCAGAGGAGTCTTCAAAGAAACATTTGCAGGGATGTTCTCGGCTGATGAATAGCCAGGAACCAAAAGATACTCAGAAAAGGTATGCGATTCGCCTTCGAAGAACTTTGCCATTGTTTTTGGCTCCCTCCTGACCTACCGGTCATGCTCAACGTGTTTTGGCATTGTACCACCAGTGGAGCTAATTATTTAATTTGAACTCCCACTTGAAGCAATAACATCCTCAAAGTTAACAGCAATGTCATGTTTAGTAGGAACCCACTCAACCTTTTTGAACAAAGCCGCAACGGTAATAGGGATATACGTCATCATAAAAATAGGGAACGTAAAGAGATTGGTAAAAATACGCCACTTCTTCTTTACGTGGAAATGCTTGTACTCCGAGATAGTAGTAATAAGCGCCAGAACAAAGAAGACCGCATACATCGAGAAAACCGTCATGACCAAAGATCCCACGCTCATGGCAATCTCTGCGTCAGTAGCAACAAAGCCGTGGCTCAAATAACCAACCAGCAGGTAGGTGCCATTAATAAAGGCTGAAAGCAGCGTCAAAATCATGCCTGGAGCAATGGTCATCAGCATATCGTATGAAGCAAATTGACCCTTAAAAATACCCTTAATTAGATCAAAGCCATACGAGAAAAATACCTGGTAGAAGCCTTTTGTCCAACGCATACGCTGTGTCCATGACGCCTTAAAAGTCAAAGGTTGCTCATCAAAGAACTCTGCAGGCGCATAACCGATTTGGATGTTATGAGCGCTGCAGAAGGTGGAGAACTGAATATCCTCGGTGAGGGTATGGAAATCCCATCCATGCATACCTTTAATAATGCGAGAAGAAACCATCCAGCCGGAGCCAGAAACCGCACAGCTGGTACCCATCATCATACGGGCGTTATTCAAGAACTTTGCCTCACGCATAAACCAAGTAGCATAGGCAGAACTTACCCAGCTAGAATCAAAATTCTTTGAGTTTCTGTAACTGGTGCAGACAAGATATCCTGCGTCAAAAGCCTGATTCATAATCTTCAAGTAGCTCGGAGAAACCAGGTTATCGGCGTCCATAATAATGAAAGCCTCGTATTTGTCACCGTACTCATTAAGAATGCGATCAAAACCGTAATCCATAACCCAGCTCTTACCTTTACGAGCAAGGTCATTTCTCTCCCAAGTAATTGCCCCAGCTTTTCTTGCCTCTTCAGCTGTTTTATCGGTACAAGCGTCTGCAACAACAAAGACATCCATCAGCTCTCGAGGATAATCCTGAGAAAGAATAGACCTGACAAGATTGCCAATAACTGGCTCTTCGTTGTGAGCAGCAATAAAGAAAGCATAGCGGTGCTGCTTTTTTGCCTTTGGAAGCTTTACCTCACCCTTAACTAAGACGCGAAGGATATACACAATCTGATAGAAGTATGCGAGTGTAAAGAAAAGCCAGATAATAAAGTTAAAAACAACGATTGGAGTGATACCGAGTCTGTTAAATTGCAATGGCATATATCCCTACGCTCCAAACTCAAGACAAATATGTTTTATCAGCCAAAACCTCTCGATAAACAATTACCTTACAATCTTAGCGCAACGAAAGGGTCTAAGCGCCCAAGCCTTTGAATCTATTTTTCTCCCCCATCACCACACATACAATTGGCCATCTTGGATATCGAGAAGAACGTCTGCTTCTTGATCTAGTTCATCGGAGTGCATAATCACCACGACAGTCCGACCACCTTTGAGGTTGGCGAGATATCCACAAAGCCTCTGAGCTGTTGGCGCATCTAAATTCTGTAGAGGTTCATCCAAAACAAGTGCCCCTTGTTTTCTGGATAGAGCTCTCAAAAGACCAATTTTTTGTCGCTCACCCAAAGAAACGGACTCCTCTTTTCCGTCAAAAGCATGCGTCTCAAGAGAGGAGAAATCGAGCAAGTTGTAAACCGTACGATCAATCTTTTCTCCAAACATATTGTCAGCAAGGCTTCCTTCTACAAGAGGTACCGGACGAGCAAAACGAGAACAGTCTTTAAGATCATCCGAAAGCTCTATATCACCTCTGAATAGTGATGGATCAGAGCAGCCTGCCAAAAGATCTACGAAAGAAGACTTGCCTGAGCCATTGGAACCTCTTACCACCACGAGAGATCCTTGTGGAATGCTGAGAGCTTGTGTATGGAAAAGTTCTGGTCCTTCTGGAGTAGCTAAAAGAGTTCCCTCTCCTATCTTTACAGCTGGTTTAAGTGAAGAGTTCCAAAGCTTCTCATAACCTGAAGGCTCTTGGGATTCTTTGAAAGTATTTTGTAGGCGCTCAAGATGAACTTTATTTGCTTTTACAAACATGATTGACTGAAAAAGTTCCGCTAAAGGATTCTGAATCAATGCGCAAAGTTGATATGAGATAAAAATATCTCCTACAGACGCAGCATGAATCTGATACATTTCAATGGTTAGGGCAAGCATAATAATCTGCAGTAGAGAGCACATACTGCTTGGAATCTTCTCATTCAATCCCTCATTAAACCGATATCTTTTTATGGAATCCAAGTACTTTGAACCGATGTCATGGTATCTCTCTTTATAAAAGACGTCAGCTCGAGCAATATTGATAGCTCTTTTATTTTCTACGATGCGTTTTGATTCGTTCAAATATCTATCTTGAGCTGGAATAATATTTCGCTGTAAATCAGCAATCCGCTTGGCTGGAACCCTTGTCACAAGAAATAAGATAGGAATATAGGTAAGCACTACGATGAAATATACATAATTGGTAATAAGAAGCGCTAATAAAATCACTGCGATACATCCGACAGAACTCAAAATGGCAATATTCACAGCACTATACACAGATCCATACATGGTCGCAGAACTGCTTAAGAGGTTCATGTAGTAGCCTTTTTCATGTTTTTTGTAGACACGGGGCGGCATCGCAATAACCCTTTGTATAACCTGCGTAGTACAACTCATTCTTTGGATAATCGCCGCACGCACAGGAAACCATCCTTTAAATGTAAGAACAAGGACTGCTGATACGAGAGAAAGAAATAGAACCCCCACAAAAGCAATCGTTTTACCAGTCATCCAAGAGCCTTGAGAAACGGCACTCACTATTGAGCCTAAGGCCAAGCTCGTAGCTACAGAAAGAGCAGTTGATAATACTGATCCTAATATTAAAAAGATATTATTCTTTGTAATGACAAAAGATGAAGGTACTTGAAACTTGTATTTGGTTCGTGTATTCATTATTGTCTCCTCCCCCATCAACGCACATGCAATTGGCCATCTTGGATATCGAGAAGAACGTCTGCTTCTTGATCTAGTTCATCAGAGTGCATAATCACCACGACAGTCCGACCACCTTTGAGGTTGGCGAGATATCCACAAAGCCTCTGAGCTGTTGGCGCATCTAAATTCTGTAGAGGTTCATCCAAAACAAGTGCCCCTTGTTTTCTGGATAGAGCTCTCAAAAGACCAATTTTTTGTCGCTCACCCAAAGAAACGGACTCCTCTTTTCCGTCAAAAGCATGCGTCTCAAGAGAGGAGAAATCGAGCAAGTTGTAAACCGTACGATCAATCTTTTCTCCAAACATATTGTCAGCAAGGCTTCCTTCTACAAGAGGTACCGGACGAGCAAAACGAGAACAGTCTTTAAGATCATCCGAAAGCTCTATATCACCTCTGAATAGTGATGGATCAGAGCAGCCTGCCAAAAGATCTACGAAAGAAGACTTGCCTGAGCCATTGGAACCTCTTACCACCACGAGAGATCCTTGTGGAATGCTGAGAGCTTGTGTATGGAAAAGTTCTGGTCCTTCTGGAGTAGCTAAAAGAGTTCCCTCTCCTATCTTTACAGCTGGTTTAAGTGAAGAGTTCCAAAGCTTCTCATAACCTGAAGGCTCTTGGGATTCTTTCTCGTGCTCAAGATAAACATCAATATCCGCTTTTGCAGCAAGATATGAGCTTTTAACAGAACAAACCGTATCAAGCGGTTCGCTCAATACTGACAAAATCAGATAGGCAGATAAAATCTCTCCAACACTCATCTGACCTATAGAAAGCAGCATAACGCCTGTAATTATGGCTACGACTTGCGTGAAATTTGAAAGCGCCGATGGAAGATTCTTTGATAAAGCACTGAAAAAACTACTTCTTTTTACATAGAGGAAATACTCATCGTTAGCCGCCTCATAAGCATTTTCAAAATAGTTCTCTGCTCGTAGCACATTAATCGAGAGTTTTTCCTCAATTATGCGCCTGCCGATATCCAGCCAGCCTTCTCGGTTTTTCATTGACTCAGTCAAAATCTCATTTGTTTTCTTGCTCGGATAATCAATAATCACCAAGTAAAAAGGGATATAAAGCAAGACAAGCAAACCAATCCATGGATTTACCGTAAACGCCACAATTGCCAAAACAATAACTGCTAAAAGACCACCTAGAAATTCAACGCTTACTGCAATTTGAACACCACTGAAGACAAAAGCCGCCATAGTAACTACATTAAGATAGTGTCCGGTTTTCTTTTTTGAAAAAACACGAAGAGACATCTTTAAGAATTCCGATATCGCTACCTCAGAACTAGCAACCGCAGCTTCTAAATTGAGCTTTTGTGGAATCCAAACAGTGAGAAAAAAGCTTAAGCAAAGCGTTACAAGCGAAAGGAACAACAACAGCCCTAGCTTTTGCCAAACACCGTCAACAGCTTGCACATTAAGCATACTATCAATTAAATCGCCTGTAAAAATACCCAGCATCGCAACAGCAATATATCCAATTGCCAAACCAAGGGCAGATAGAAGCATATGTTTTCGTATAACAAATAAGTGAGAGAGACGTTTATTCATACTCATCATTCCCAAAACATCATTAGCTTAAAAACGCAGTAAGTAATTCAGTCTCCTTTCCAAAACAGTAATTACCTGCACTTGTAGAATAAGAACTTAATAGATTCTTTAAGGTTAAAGGCGGGTTTCTCGTATAAAATCGCGTTATCACCCTATAATTTGACGCAGGAAAATACCGTTGAAAGGCTGATTATGAGCGAAAAGCGACTAACTCAAGCACTTCAAAATATACTTGCCAATGGGAATTCTCTTGCTCAAGGTGACGCTTCAAATGTCATTTTGAGTGCACACTACGAAACAGAAGAGTCTGCTAACCCTCATATCAGAGGATTTTTTACACTCACTTCTGCTTTTGATTTAGCAAATTTAGGCCAATTTTCTACAAAACCTTATGGAGACGACATTGTGAGTCTCTCAATACTTGCTCGTAAAAACTATTTTGGAAGTTTTCTTTTCTTTCTAATACCTTCATCAGAAGATTTCTTTACTTTTACTACAAACCTTATATCAAATAAAAATACACTGCCGCAAAATATTCATCCAGCTGATATTGAACAAATCTATACACTTTATACTCAAATAATCATTACCTATTCCGAGAGAAAACCAAATTGGGAAGCTATTGTTACTTCCTTGCTTATAGCGCTTATTACCTGCCTTTCTCCTGATGCTCACTATACGTTCACTCCAGGTAACACTAATGAGACAGTTGCTCTTATCCTTAATGAAATTACTGCTCATTCAGAAAGTATTACGCTTGCTAAACTTTCAGGAAAATACTCATATACACCAACTTATCTCTCTGAACTTCTCAGACAAAAATGTGGCAAGACTTTTTCTGAACTTGTTTTAGAACAGAGAATGGAACGAGCAAAAACGCTGTTAATTCATACCAAATTGCCTGTCTCTACTATTTCTTCAATGATTGGCTATGGTGGAACAACAGAGTTTTATAGGAAATTTAAGGGCTACTTTTCTCTTACACCACGTGAAATGAGAAGCAAAACTTTTTAGTCATATTACAATTGAGGACAAATCTCATTTCCTACAGAAGTTCTTCCCATAGACATAGCGCTCTGAGAAAGTAGGGCTTCTTGTAGGTCTTCTGGCAATGTATCTGCTACCACGATATTCTCGCCCGTAAAAGGGTGCTCAAACTGAACGTGCCAGGAGTGTAAAAACTGTCTGTTAAGGCCAAGGTTAAGGCTTGTATCTTTTTTACCGTAGAGCTGATCGCCGACAACAGGATGACCAATGTGGCGCATGTGAACTCTAATCTGGTGTGTGCGACCTGTATAGAGGTGGCACTCTAGAAGCGAGTAACCCTCGCCTTTTCTGCCCGCTTCAAAGCGCTCAAGCGTTCTAAAGGTGGTAATGGCCTCTCGTGCGCCAGGCGCGTCTGATACGGTCATTTTGAGACGGTCTCGTGTTGAGCGAGCAATGCCTGTTTCAATAGTGCCAGAATCGTGGGCAACATAGCCTTGCACCAGCACAATGTAGCGCCGGTCAAGCACGCGCAGCCTAATGAGGTCTTGAAGAGCCTTTTGTGCCTCGTCTGACTTTGCTGCCAGCATAAGACCAGATGTATCCATATCAAGACGATGCACAATACCAGGACGTTCTTCTCCCTGAAGCATTCCTAAGTGCTCGTAGCCACAGTGTGCTACCAGCGCATTTGCTAGGGTGTCATCAACGTGGCCAGGAGATGGATGACAGACAAGGCCAATCTGCTTTGAGAGCACTATGAGGTACTGGTCCTCAAAGCGAATATCAAGGGGAATGTCTGGGTTTGGACGTAAAAGTCCCGTTTGAGGCTGTGCGTCTGGAAGAGACACTAAGAGTCTATCGCCCAACATAAGTTTTTCTGACTTGGAGGTAGCTAGCGTAGCGTTGATGGTTACTCTTCCCTCTTCTACCAGCTTTGCGCAGGCACTTCTTGAGGGAAGTGTATCTTGGGCAGAAAGGAACGCATCTAATCTGACGCCGTCCCCTTCTGGTCCAACTAGTATGTCAACGATACGCTCATTCATTGCCACTACCATGCTGTTGCTTTTTGTCCCAGACCATCCAGTACACAAAAGCAATAAGAATGCCACAGGTTACAAAGATATCCGCCACGTTAAACACGGCAAAATTGACAAACGTTGTAGCAAAGAAATCAGTAACCTGACCATACAAAACACGGTCAATAGCGTTACCAATTCCGCCGCCCGCAACGCCTCCCAAAAGCGCAATAAGCGGCAACGGGAGGTTCTTCTCGCGAACTACAAAGCCCACAAGAGCTACGATAACCACGGCAGTAAGAGCTACAAAAAAGAGAGCGTTTCCAGAGCCCACAGAAAATGCTGCACCGGTGTTACTTACGTGGAAGAGCTCCATAACACCTGGGATAAAAGGTACTGCGGTTCCCTCTGGAATTGAGGTTCGTACCCAGAGCTTGGTTACCTGGTCAAGCACACAGGCAACAGCGCCCGCCCCGCAGAGAACTGCAAGGCGGGTCACTAGTGTGTGAGTTGTATGTTGCTGCTGGTCAGTGTTCATTTACGCAACAACATCGTGGCAGCGGTGGCAAAGGTGATCCTCACCAAGCTCGCGATAGTTCCAGCAACGGTCGCAGCGCTCGCCATTTGCAGGATAGACGCTTACGCTCAGCTCAGAACCTTCGGAGACGGTAACCTCAGAGCAGACAAATGCCTCAGCAAAGTCAAGGCCAGCATGAGAAATGGATGCAGCCTGCTCAGCGGTAAGGGTAACCTCTGCACGAGTAGCCTGCGTGGTCTTCTCGGTAACAACACCTGCCTCAAGAGCGGTCTCGTATGCCTTAGTGTATGCGGCGCGAGCATCAACCAGTACCTGATATGCAGGAAGCAGTGCAGTGTACTCGTCAGTGCTCATAGGAGCCTTATACCAGTCGAGAAGAGCTGCGTACTTCTGACCGTCACGCATAGACTCTGGCAGGAACTGCATAGCCTCGTCGGTGGTGTAAACCAGAATTGGCTGCAGGTCATGAACAAGCATGGAGAGAATCTCTGCCCAAACAGTCTGAGCGCTTCTGCGTGTTGCAGAATCTGCAGCATCACAGTACATACGGTCCTTAGTTGCGTTCAAATAACCGTTGGAAAGCTCAATGATGTAATCGTAGAGGGTACGGAAGACGTTATTAAAGCGATATCCCTCGTAAGCCTCAGTGACTGCAGCATGAACCTCGCACATACGTGCAAGAACAAGACGGTCGTACTCTTCAAGGTCCGCTACAGCAACTGCATCGGTAGCAGGATCAAACTGGCCCTCGAGCTCGCCAAGAAGGAAGCGCAGGGTATTTCTGAACCTACGGTATGCATCGCCTACCTGGGAAAGAATGGCGTCATCGCAAGGAACGTCAGTTGAAGTGTCAACAGAAGCAACCCAAAGGCGTAGGACGTCTGCGCCACGCTCAGCACAAACTGCATTTGGATCAATGACATTGCCCAAAGACTTACTCATCTTTCGTCCCTGGCCATCAAGCGTAAAGCCCTGTGAGACAACGGACTTGTAAGGAGCAACTCCGTAAGCTCCAACAGAAGTCATGAGAGAACTCATGAACCAACCACGGTGCTGGTCGGAGCCCTCAAGATACATATCAGCTGGGAACTTAAGGTTTGGACGGTGTTTGCAGACAGCAGTGTGAGAAACACCAGAATCCCACCAAACGTCCAAAATATCCTTGTTTGCCTTGAGATTGTGGCCGCCACACTTAGGGCAGACGCAAGCGTCGCCTAAATAGGTCTTAGGATCGTCGGTGAACCAAGCATCAGAGCCCTTCTCGCGGAAAAGCTTGATGACAGCGTCAAGTGTCTGGTCATTGATAACGGTTTCACCGCAATCCTCGCAGGTGAAAGCAGGGATTGGAACACCCCAGTTACGCTGCCTGGAAATGCACCAGTCAGGACGACCTTCAACCATGGAGCCAATACGCTTAACCGCATTTGCAGGATAGAACTTAACCTTTGTAAGCTCCTCTGCTGCCTGCTGACGCAGGCCGGTCTTATCCATGGAGACAAACCACTGGCTTGTTGCACGGAAGATAACGGGCTCTTTACAACGCCAGCAGTGTGGATAGCTGTGGGTAATCTCTTCTGCAAGAATGAGCGTTCCACGGTCTTTGAGCCACTGAACAATGACAGGGTTAGCCTCATTGACCTCCATACCAGAGAAGGGGCCACCAGTGCCCTGACCGTCACCTTTGAAGAAGTGGCCGTCATCATCAACAGGCATAGTCTGTGGAATATCAAAGCGAACACCAGCGTTATAGTCGTCTACGCCATGACCAGGTGCAGAGTGAACAACACCAGTACCGTCGTCAAGGGTAACGTACTCTGCATAGATAAATCTACCAGTGTTACCAAGGTCACCAAAGATTGGCTGCTTATACTCATTGCCTGCAAGCTCAACGCCAGTCTTCTTCCAAGTATTACCTTCTGCGTCCTGAGCAAGCTTCCAATCGGTATAACCAAACTTGGCAGCAGCTTTCTCTGCAAGAGCTTCAGCAACAATCTCTACGTGTCCATCAGGAAGCTCAAGAGCAACATAGTTAGCCTCAGGGTGCAGAATAACTGCCTCGTCTGCTGGCATAGTCCATGGAGTTGTAGTCCAGATGTCTACCCAAGTCTTACCTGCGTAAGCCTCAAGACCCTCAGGAACAGTAGTTAGCTCAAAGCGAACAAAGATTGCGGTAGAGGTGACATCGTGATACTCAATCTCAGCCTCAGAGAGAGCAGTGTGGTCATGAGTACACCAGTGAACAGGTTTGGTTCCTCTATACACAGAGCCCTTGTCGTAGATTGCCTTGAAGATCTCAACATCAGTTGCGTCGTAATCGTTGACGTAAGTGAGATAAGGGTTATCCCACTCGCCCAAAACACCAAGGCGCTTAAAGCCCTGACGCTGGGTATCTACCTGCTCAACTGCCATCTTGCGGCAAAGCTCACGGATCTTCTCGGTAGATAACTGATTGAACTTCTCTGTGCCAAGCATCTGCTCAACCTTGTGCTCGATTGGCTGACCGTGACAGTCCCAACCAGGAACATAAGGAGTCTGGAAGCCCCGCATAGCCTTATAGCGGTTGATGATGTCCTTGGAAATCTTATTCTGTGCGTGACCCAGGTGAATTGGACCGTTTGCATAAGGAGGTCCGTCGTGAAGGACAAACTTGTCATGTCCCTCATTCTTCTTCAGCAGGAGCTCATAGACGTTGTTTTGGTCCCAATCAGCCAAACGCTGAGGCTCGTTCTGCGCAAGTGATGCGCGCATAGGAAAGCCTGTGTTTGGCAGGTTGGTGGTCTTTTTGTACTCGTTTGCCATCAAGCACAACCTTTCTGGGCACAAATAAAGCGCCCGTCCCTCACAGCTGGGACGAAGCGCCACAATACACTTCGTTGTAACCACCCAGCGACGGATATGTCCGTTTACTCGGCTGGCCTGTCACGGCGACCATTTCCGGCAGCATCTACTAGTACAAAAACCTGTACGTTTGAACTGCAGCTCCGAGGTGATGTTCACACGGACGCAAATGCGGACTTCCACCAACTCCGCTCGCTTGAGATTTGCGCTACCCAGCTACTGTCCTCATCACAGCTTGTGTTAGTAATACTACCACGTCTTGTGCTCATTGAACTAAGTAATACACACGCTTAAACCGTTTTTAACAAATTATGCGAAATCCAAATTTTAAATTTTTATAGAAATAAAAAATGTAGATTGGGTAAAACAATTCCAATATCTAAGTGAGCTCATATCACATTTGAGCCAAACAGGTAAAGGGACGTGTATGGCAAATAACGATAACAAGCACCGTAGATCTATGTCGATGCTACTCTATATTGCAGTAGCCATCTTTGTATATCTCCTGCTTAGCAACACATTATTACCAGGACTTCTGCGTCAACAGGTACAAACTGTCTCGTACAGTGAGTTCCTTAACAAGGTTGACAATAATGAAGTTACCAAGGTAGACCTAAATACGGGCAGCAGAAACATTAGGTTCACAACTGGCTCTGGAGATTCCGAGAAGATCTTTGAGACTACGCAGTTCCCCAATGATTCAACGCTGGTTCAGACGCTTAGAGATCACAAAGTTGATTTCTCGGCTTCTATTCCTGACAACTCTACAAATATGCTGCTCTATGCCCTTATTCAGTATGGAATCCCTCTTGTCCTCTTCTTGGGCATTGGCTACTTTATCAACCGATCCCTTAAACGCGCCATGGGTGACGATGGTCCTTCCATGAACTTTGGCGGCGGCTTTGGAGGTCTTGGCGGCAATCTTGGTCGCTCAAGCGCCAAAGAAATCAAGGGAGAAGACACAGGCATTACGTTTAAAGACGTAGCTGGTCAAGAAGAGGCTAAAGAGTCTATGCAAGAGATTGTTAGCTTCCTTAAGACTCCTGATAAGTACAAAGAGATTGGTGCTCGCTGCCCTCGTGGTGCCTTGCTTGTAGGCCCTCCAGGTACCGGTAAGACCCTCATTGCTAAGGCAGTTGCTGGTGAGGCTGGCGTTCCTTTCTTCCAGATTGCTGGCTCTGAGTTTGTTGAGATGTTTGTTGGACGCGGTGCTGCAAAAGTCCGTGACCTCTTCAAGCAAGCAAATGAAAAGGCTCCCTGCATCATCTTTATTGACGAGATTGATGCGGTTGGTAAGCGCCGTGATGCTTCTCTCAACTCCAACGATGAGCGTGAGCAGACCTTAAACCAGCTGCTCTCTGAGATGGACGGCTTTGATAACCACAAGGGCATTGTTGTTCTTGCAGCAACCAACCGCCCTGAGACCTTGGACAAGGCACTTCTGCGTCCTGGCCGTTTTGACCGCCGTATTCCTGTTGAGCTTCCAGACCTTAAGGGCCGCGAGGCAGTTCTTCAGATTCACGCCAATGATGTAAAGATGGAGCCAGGCGTTGACCTCTCTATTATTGCTAAGTCCACACCAGGAGCATCCGGTGCAGACCTTGCAAACATCATCAACGAGGCAGCTCTTCGTGCTGTTCGCTTTGGTCGTCGTCGTGTTACCACCGAAGACCTTGCTGAGTCCGTTGACGTTGTTATTGCCGGCGCAAAGAAGAAGAACACTGTTCTTTCTGAGCACGAGAAGGACGTTGTGGCTTATCACGAGACCGGCCATGCAATTGTTGGTGCCATCCAGAAAAACGATGCTCCTGTTACCAAGATCACCATTGTTCCTCGTACTGGCGGAGCTCTTGGCTTTACCATGCAGGTTGAGGATGATGAGCGTTATCTAATGAGCAAAAGCCAGGCAATGGATGAGATTGCTGTTCTCTGTGGTGGACGCGCAGCTGAAGAACTTATCTTTGGCGAGATGACCAATGGCGCTTCCAACGATATTGAGCGTGCAACAGCAATTGCTCGCGCTATGGTTACGCAGTACGGCATGTCTGACAAACTTGGCATGGTTACCCTCAGCCAGCAGCAAAGTCGCTACCTTGGTGGTGGCTCTTCCCTAACCTGCTCTGAGGCAACAGCTGAAGAGATCGATGCTGAAGTTAGACGCATTGTTGAAGAGGGCCACCAGCGTGCACTCCAGACGCTTAAAGAGAACCGCTTTAAGCTGCATGAGATTGCTCACTACCTGCAGAAGAAGGAAACTATCACCGGCGAGGAGTTCATGAACATCCTTAAACGTGAGAATACCTTTGCACCAGTAGTTGAGAACACCAATGAGGAAGGCTCCTCTACTTCTTCAGCAGAGTAACTTTGTCTCATAAGTAAAATTAAACGGCCGCCTATTCTGAACTGCCTCCCATTTCTTATGTCCAAGAAATGGGAGGCAGTTCATATGCAGGTGATTATGATTCTGCAGCGTGTTAGCGTCGGCTTTTAGGCCTGGCGCACAAAATAGCGCAGCTTTGGTAGGTTCTGCCGAAGAATCGACATGTTCTTAATCAAGATAGCCAGGCAGCTAGGCGATCACATTACCTGATATGCATATCTATGCATAAACTTCATCTAATATGCTAGAAAATGAATAGCGTCATATAAAAGATTTAACTATAGGTAAATTCCGCACCTAAGGAACACACCTAAGTCAGATATTCTGCTCAGATGCGGGCATTTTACACATCTAATAAAGATAATCTGCATGATTAAGGTATTTTCAGCGTCATGTATACGTCTTTTTGACAGATTATCCGACTTAGGTGTGTTTTGAACTG
>CAURGZ010000014.1:0-22269 GCA_963524285.1 uncultured Atopobium sp. | reverse complement strand
GACTTTGATGACTACATCTCTTCTCGTCAGGAACTTTTTGACTGCATGAAGCGTGATTAACGTGGCTATTTCAAAAGAGCAGGGTAGTCACGTTGAACAGTTTATTGAGTATCTAAGTAAGGTCAGGAATCTCTCCGAGAATACCCTAAGGTCATATCAGACTGACCTTTTGGCATTTGAGCAGTGGTGTAGTAGGGAAGGTGTTGCGGTAACTCGGGTTGATCACAGAAGCCTTCGTCTCTATTTGGCTTATCTAAAACAGGCTCAATATTCAGCAAAAACACTAAATAGGCATTTATCTGCGTTGCGTGGTTTTTACAAATGGATGCAGCGAGAAAAACTGATTGTCACAGACCCAGCTCTTTCACTGAGCAATCCTCGAGCGCCACGAAATCTTCCACATACTATGACTGATTCCGATGTAAATAGGCTTTTAGAATCATGTGATGTTTCAACCGCGGTAGGGCTTAGAGATAGAGCATTTCTTGAGTTTTTGTATGCAACAGGAGCTCGTATTTCTGAGGTAGCGTCTCTCAAGCTTGAACAGGTTGATTTGCAAAATGGAACAGTGCGACTCTTTGGTAAAGGCTCTAAAGAGCGAATTGTTCCGCTCTATGAGTCAGCTATTGAGTGGCTTAAAAAGTACCTTAGGTCTTCTCGACCTACGCTTTTGTTGAAAGATAAAGCGGGCCGTGCACATTCGGCTCTTTTTATTTCCGTAAGAGGAAATACTATGAGCGCGGATTCTTTGCGCAAGGTTTTTTCGTCGTATCTAACGGCTGCAGGACTAGATAGCTCACTCTCGCCACATGCTATGAGACATACATACGCCACAGAACTTCTTGGTGGTGGAGCAGATCTTCGTGTTGTACAGGAACTTTTAGGTCATGAATCACTTTCAACTACACAGGTGTATACGCATTTGTCAGTTGACAGGCTCAAAGAAGCAGCAAAAGCAGCTCATCCAAGATCAAAATAAGCTGAGCGTTGTTGCGTGTGATCTTGCATAGGGGAGTCAGATGTATTTGCTCAGTATTTGTAGAGGTTATGGTCTAAATTCTTTATAGACGTAGCCCTTGTTTTCCTGCTATACTTTCAAAAGTTGTGTAGAAGCACAACATGCTGTTACCAAACAGCACAAAATCGCACGTACGACTACTTGTTTGCCGTGGTGCCTAACGCTAAGCCAGGTGTTGGGTGGTTTTAACAAGGCTTGAACTCGTACGGAGGAACAACCAATGGAGGTAAAAATGGCTGCAAAGATTACTATTCAGACTCTTCTGGATGCTGGTTGCCACTATGGTCACCAGACTCGTCGTTGGAACCCTAAGATGAAGCCATACATCTTTGGTGAGCGCAACGGCATTTACATTCTTGACCTTAAGCAGACCATGCTTGGCGCAGACGCTGCTTACACTTTCCTGAAGAATGTTGCATCTAAGGGTGGCCGCGTTCTCTTCGTCGGCACCAAGAAGCAGGCTCAGGAGCCAATTGCTACTGAGGCAGCTCGTGCAAACATGCCTTATATCAACCAGCGCTGGCTTGGTGGTATGCTCACCAACTTTGTCACCATGCGTTCCCGTATCAAGCGCCTTGAGGAGCTTGAGGCAATGGTAGAGGATGGCCGTATGGCAACTCTTCCTAAGAAGGAGCAGGCTCTTAAGAACAAGGAGCTTCTGAAGCTTCAGCTTAACCTCGGTGGCGTCCGTGATATGACTTCTCTTCCACAGGCTCTCTTTGTTGTTGATTCCAAGCGTGAAGAGAACGCAATCCGTGAGGCAAACCGTCTTCACATTCCAGTTGTCTCCCTGCTTGACACCAACTCTGATCCAGATGTTGTTGATTACGGCATTCCTGCAAATGACGATGCTATTCGTTCCATTTCTCTTATGTGCCAGCTTGCTGCAGACGCAATTCTTGCAGGTAGCGGTAAGGAGCAGATTTCTGCTGAAGAGATGGGCGCTGAGTCCGAGACCCCAGCTGCTGAGTAACTCTTAGCAACGGGTTAAATAATTTAGTTATTCAGTAGATTTTTGGGAGGAAAACATGGCAGAGATTACCGCAGCACTTGTTAAGCAGCTTCGTGATATGACCAGCTCTCCTATGATGGAGTGCAAGAAGGCACTCGTCGAGGCTGAGGGCGATATTGAGAAGGCAGTAGATATTCTTCGTACTATGGGCGTTGCTAAGGCAGTTAAGCGCGCTGGTCGTGACACCAACGAGGGCACCATTGCTACCTTCATCAGCCCAGACGGCAAGACTGGCGCAATTCTTGAGCTCTCCTGCGAGACTGACTTTGTTGGTACTAACCCACAGTTCACCGGCTTTGCTGGCGATCTTGCTGCAGTTGTTGTTGAGAGCAACCCAGCTGACGTTGAGGAGCTCAAGGCTGCTAAGCTTGGCGACGAGACCGTTGACGAGGCAATCACCGATAAGATCCACAACATCGGCGAGAACATGCGTGTTCTTCGTTTCCAGCGTGTTGAGGCTGCAAACGGCGCACTTGCTAGCTACATCCACCTTGGTGGCAAGCTTGCTGACATTGTTACCTTTGAGTTCAACAAGCCAGAGACCGCTGAGTCTCAGGACTTCAAGAACTTTGCGCACGACGTTGCAATGCAGGTAGCTGCAGCTGCTCCAGTTGCTGCTCGCCGTGAGGATGTTCCACAGGACATCGTTGATCATGAGCTCTCCATTTACAAGGCACAGGCTGCTGAGTCCGGCAAGCCTGAGGCTATTCAGGAGAAGATGGCTTATGGTCGTCTCGAGAAGTACTACAAGGAGTATGTCCTTACTGAGCAGGCATTTGTTAAGGACCCAGATATGACCATTTCTGAGTACGCAAAGCTGCTCTCCAAGAAGGTTGACGACGAGGTTAAGATTGTCAGCTTCGTGCGTTTTGCTTTTGGTGAAGAGTAAGACTTTTTACTTCAATTATTTTGAGCCGGTTGTCTTCAACCGGCTCTTTTTTTAACGCGATTCCTGCAAAACTTACGGTGTCGTTTGTTAAAATTATTACAACTATGGCAAACGGAGAGAGCGAGGAAGCTTTGTCTTCAGCTAAATACAAAAGAGTACTTTTAAAGCTTTCTGGTGAAGCATTGATGGGTGAGCAATCCTTTGGCATTGACCCTTCAATTCCAGAAATGCTTGCTAAAGAAATTAAGCCTGTTTGGGAGTCTGGCGTTCAGGTTGCCATTGTTGTTGGTGGCGGAAACATCTTTAGAGGCGTTTCTCAGGCAGCTGCTGGCATGGATCGTGCCCAGGGCGATAATATGGGCATGCTTGCAACAGTAATCAACGCTCTCTCACTTCAGGATTGTTTTGAGCGCAATGGCATGGATTGCCGCGTTATGAGTGCAATTTCCATGGCTCAGGTTGCAGAGCCTTATATTCGCCGTCGTGCTATTAGGCACCTTGAGAAGGGTCGTATTGTCATCTTTGCTGCAGGTACCGGTAACCCTTACTTCACTACTGATACTGCTGCAGCTCTTCGCGCTTGCGAGATTGGTGCAGAGGCTCTGATGAAGGCAACAAAGGTAGATGGTATTTACGACTGCGATCCAGTTACTCATGCAGATGCTGTTAAGTATGACACTGTCACCTACAAAGATGTTCTCGCCAAAGAACTTAAGGTTATGGACGCTGCAGCAATTGCGCTGTGCAAAGACAATAAGATGCCAATTCTTGTATTTGACATGCAGTCTGAAGGCGTTTTCATGAAGGCAATTTCCGGAGAAGAAGTCGGTACCACTGTCGTTGAGGAGGACTAATGAGCGTTCATTCTGATAAAGCTAAGCAGTCTATGGAGAAGTGCATCGAGGCACTTAAGAATAACTTTGGTCGTGTTCGTACTGGTCGCGCAAATCCACATGCGCTTGATCACATCAAGGTAGACTACTATGGCCAGCCAACCCCAATTTCTCAGCTTGCAGCTATCAAGGTTCCTGAGGCATCTATGCTGCTTGTTGAGCCATGGGATAAGACTGCTCTAAAGAGCATCGAGAAGGCCATTGAGACTTCTGACCTTGGTATTACTCCATCTAATGATGGCTCTGCTATCAGGCTTCCTTTCCCAATGCCAACCGAGGAGCGCCGTCGTGAGCTTGCTAAAGAGTGCTCTCAGATTGCTGAGGAGGCTCGCGTAGCAGTTCGTAACGTCCGTCGTGACGTTAATGGCAAGATTGAGCGCGATGAGGAGCTGTCTGAGGACGATCAGAAGCGCGAGAAGAACGGTATTCAGAAGTTGACCGATACCTATATTGCACAGATTGAGTCTCTTCTTAAGACCAAGACTTCAGAAATCATGGAGATTTAAGTGCAGTTTGATACAGACAAGCTCGTCCAGTATTTCTCTGACGCACCAGACGATATCAGTCTTTCTGATATCAATTTAGAAACTATTCCGTCTCACGTTTCCATCATTATGGATGGAAACGGTAGATGGGCTACGGCTCGTGGACTTGACAGAACCGAAGGTCATAAGGCCGGCGTTCTTTCTTTGCGCGAGGCTGTTACTACAAGTGTGCGCCTTGGATTGGACGTTTTGTCAGTTTATGCATTCTCCACAGAAAACTGGAAACGTCCTCAGCGTGAGGTTGACTTGCTCATGCGTCTGTTTGCAGAGACGCTTCTTAAAGAACTTCCACTGTTCCACCAAGAAAACGTTAAGCTGCGTTTCTTTGGTGACCTTGAGGCTTTGCCAGAGAAGACCCGCAAGACCTTCCAGCGCGGACTTGATGAGACTGCACAAAACACTGGTATGACGTTTGCGCTTGCTGTTAACTATGGCTCTCGTGCAGAGCTAACCAGGGCAGCTGTTCTTCTCGCTCATCAAATTGCTGAGGGCACCGTGTCCGCTGACTCGGTGACTCCAGCAGATTTTGAGAAGAACCTCTATACGGCAGGTCTTCCTGATCCAGACCTGTTGATTCGTACGTCAGGAGAGCTGAGGCTTTCTAACTATTTGCTATGGCAGCTGGCTTACTCGGAGCTGTATGTTACGCAAACTTACTGGCCTGACTTCTCTAAGTGGGATTTTTTGCGCGCCATTAAGGACTATCAGGGTCGCGAAAGGCGATTCGGAGGAGTGAAATAGTGGTGGACAATACGCGCGATTCCAGAAGGCCTACCTCTCGGATTGATGCTGATGCTCAGCCTAATCCTGAAGAAACAGGTAGCGTTGGAATTGATAGACAGATTGAAAAGCTGGAGATTCGTCGCTCACTTAAAGAGCTGCAACGAGCTGCTGGTAACCTTATGGGTCAGCGAGTTCGTGGCGTTACCGAGAAGCTTTTGACAAGGACTCTGTCTGGCGTAGTTTATGCAGCTGTTGTGCTTGCTGCGTTGTTTGTTGGCAAAGAAGCCACTATTGTTTTGATTGCTGGCATGGCATGGCTCTGCTGCTCTGAGTTCTTCCATATTTGCCGTATGGGCGGACGTATGCCAAACGAGCCTCTTGGTCTTGTCTTCTCGCTTGTTTTTCCCATAATTGCGTACTTTGGTCACGTCTTTCCTCTGGTATTTTCTCTGCTTTTGATTATTCTTTGCGGACTTTGGTATGTTTTTACACCGCGAGCAAACCTTGCAGACGTGGCAGTTACGGCCTTTGGACCACTGTATACGTCACTCTCGCTTTCAACGGTAGTGCTTCTGAGGTCCACAGAGCCTAGTTTTTCTATTCCTTGGATTACGCTTGCCGTCATGCTCTCTGTGTGGGCTAACGATTCATTTGCGTATTTGTTTGGATCAAAATTTGGCAAGCATAAACTGGCGCCAAGAATTTCTCCTAATAAGAGTTGGGAGGGCTTCTACGGTGGTCTTTTAGGTTCAATGCTTGTGTGGTTCTTGATGGCAGTTTTTGGTGCAATTAATATGAATCCACTGTTTGCACTGCTCTTTGGCATAACAGAAGGCATCTTCTCTGTTGTTGGAGACCTCTTTGAGTCTCGCATTAAGCGAGGAGTGGGCCTCAAGGATTCTGGTTCAATTATGCCTGGTCATGGCGGACTACTTGATAGAACCGATTCGATGATTTTTGGAACTATGGCGGCGTTTCTTCTCTTCCAGCTTGCCGTGCTCTTTAGCCAGGTCAAGCTACCTATTGCGCTGCCGTTTGGAGCATAGGTTTTGAGCATTTTTGAAGATACCGCGCCTCGTGCTGTAAGGCATGAGCCACTGCGTGTTGCTGTCCTTGGAGCTTCGGGTTCTGTGGGTATGCAGACGCTTGATGTATGCCGTCATTTTCCGCAAAAGGTGGAGGTTGCAGCCCTTGCAGTGAGGTCGTCGGTTGAGTTTGCAGTGAAGGCAGCAACTGAGTTCAACTGCAAATACGTTGCTTTTGCCGATGCAAGTGTCAAGGGCAACGCTCTTCTCGACAGCTTGCCTCAAGGCTGCAAAGCAAGCTTTGGCCCTGAGGCCGTTCAGGCGCTTGCTGAGCTGGATGAGGTTGACTGCGTAGTCAACGCAGTGGTGGGAGAGGCCGGCATTTACGCTGGTCTGGCCGCTGTGAAGGCTGGCAAAGTGCTGGCTTACGCTAACAAGGAGTCAATTGTTGTTGGCGGAGACCTCCTGATGCCTCTGGTCAAGCCTGGTCAGCTCATCCCCGTTGATTCTGAGCACAGCGCCATCTTCCAGTGCCTTATTGGCGAGAACCCTGCTGATATTCAGAGGATTTGGCTGACCTGCTCTGGTGGTCCGTTCTTCGGATATTCTCGCGAGCAGCTCAAACACGTTTCGGCCGACGACGCCTTGGCACATCCAACCTGGAAGATGGGTGCCAAGATTACCATCGATTGCGCCACGCTCATGAATAAGGGTCTTGAGCTCATTGAAGCTCATCACCTCTTTGACACTCCTATGGATAAGCTTGAGGTGTTGGTACATCGCCAGAGTCGCATTCACTCTATGGTTGAGTTTGTTGACGGCTCTGTTAAAGCGCAGCTTGGAGCCTCTGATATGAGGCTGCCTATCCAGTTTGCGCTGAGCTATCCACATCGTTGGCCAGCAATTGCTCAGGCGGTTGAGTGGCAAGAAACCGCTCCTCTCACAGGCGATTATGCTGACGAGAAAACCTTTGGATGCCTAGCTCTTGCTCGTCATGCAGGAACTGTTGGTGGAACGCTTCCTTGCATTATGAATGCAGCTAATGAAGTTGCCAACCATGCATTTAGACGAGGAAGATGTTCATTTCTTGATATTGAGCGCATTGTTGCAGAGACTATGAATGCCTCTGAAGTTCAAAGGGTAGAAGACCTTCAACAATTGACGCTTGTAGATGCAGAAGCACGAGCCTTAGCCCGTTCTTTTGTGGGATAGGAATTTTGTGAATTTGTTAGCTATTCTTTCACCAATTTTTTGGGGACTCTTGGTCCTCTCGCTCCTTGTATTTGTTCACGAGGCTGGTCATTACGGTATGGCTCGCCTGTGTGGTGTCCGTGTTACTGAGTTTTTCTTGGGCATGCCGTTCAAGTACAAGCTTTCTCATAAGAGCAAAAAATACGGTACTGAGGTTGGTGTAACGCCACTTCTTTTTGGTGGCTATACGCGCATTTGTGGCATGGAAGGCGAGCTAGATGAGCTGCTTCCACAGGCTTTGATAAGCGTTCAAGAGTCGGGTTCACTTGAGGTAGGTGCTCTTGCAGCAAAACTTAACTGTGAGGATGAGCGCGCCTACAATCTGCTGTACACCCTTGCAGATTGGGGCTCCATTGAGCTTGTTAAAGAGTCAGATGAGCTAGCGCACACCACGTTCCAGACGCTTGCGAGAGATGCTGAGCTTCGCTGTGAGTATGATCGTGGCCACAACTTTGAGCTTGAAGGCTCTACAGCAGCAGGGGAGCCTCGTGTTCCACAGCTGTCCGCTGATGATTTCTTTGCTCAAGAAAAGGCTCATACGTATGTTGGTGTAAATGTTCCCAAGCGCCTGCTCATGATCTTGGGCGGACCATTGGTCAACATTGCGCTGGCCTTTGTGTTGGTGGTTGGCTCTTTGATGTTTGTTGGCGTTCCTGCAGCTCAAAACAAGGCTCAGCTGGGCTCTGTTGAATCTGGCTCTCTTGCTGCTATTTCAGGCCTTACTGCCGGAGACACTATTCTTACCTTTAACAAGGTAGAGGTACATACCTGGGAAGACCTTACTGCTGCTATCAAAGATGCAATGTCTGCCGGTGGCAAGGATATCCCTGTCACGTATGAGCGCAATGGCATTCAACTTGAAACTACCATTAAACCTGTTTTGCGTCATGACGATAAAATCATCGGCGTGACACCTGTCATGACCACCTATCACTTCTCGTTTATTGACGCATCAGCTGCAGCTGTATCGTATGCCGCGCAGGTTGGTCAGTTTGCACTCAGACTGCTCATCCCAACGCAGACCATGGAAGTTCTCAATCAGTCGTCTTCTGTTGTAGGAATTTCTGTAATGGCATCAGAAGCTGCTGCAGAGGGTTTCTCGACTCTTATTATGCTGGTAGCAGCTATTTCCATGTCACTTGGATTCATGAATCTTTTACCTATTCCACCTCTTGACGGTGGAAAGATTCTGATTGAGGTAATTCAGGTGATTATTAGAAAGCCTCTGTCTATCAAGGTTCAAAACATTTTGTCTTACATTGGACTGGCGTTTTTCCTGTTTGTCTTTGTTGTTGCACTGAGAAACGATATTCTTCATTTACTTTTTAGGTAGCTGATTTTATGTCTGAGATTGCTCGCACAAAAACTCATCCCGTCATGGTTGGATCTGTCCAGGTTGGTGGTGGCGCTCCCGTTTCCGTTCAGTCTATGTGCACCACTAAAACAGATGATCCAGACGCAACGCTCCTTCAGATCAAAGGGCTTGCCGAGGCAGGGTGCGAGATTATTCGTGTGGCAATTCCTGATGCAAAGGCCTTGGATGGCTTTGAAGAGATTTGCAAATACTCGCCACTTCCTGTTGTTGCCGATATTCACTTTGACTATAAGCTGGCGCTTGAAGCTGCAAAACGAGGTGCGGCAGCTCTTCGTATTAACCCAGGAAACATTGGCTCTATGGAGCGTGTTGACGCCGTCATTGAGGCAGCTAAAGAGGCACATATTCCAATTAGAATTGGAGTTAACGCAGGCTCTCTTGCTAAAGAATTTGATACAAGACAAGATATGACCCTTGTCGAGAAACTCGTGGCGTCGTCAAAGTCATTTGTAGAGCACTTTTCTTCTCGCGGTTTTGACGACATTGTCTTGTCTGCAAAAGCTCACGATGTTCCCACTACACTTGCGGTATATCGAGCGCTTTCCAAGGAGCTTCCACAGATTCCTCTGCATGTAGGCGTTACAGAAGCCGGTGCGTTAAGGCAGGGAACGGTAAAGAATTCTGCTGCGGTGGGCATTTTGCTTGAGAGTGGTATTGGCGATACCATGCGCCTTTCTCTGACGGCTGATCCCGTAGAAGAAGTCCACGTAGCATGGGAACTTCTTGCAGCCCTTGGTATGCGTCGCATTAAGCCAGAGCTGGTGAGCTGCCCTACCTGCGGCAGGTGTGGTGTTGACATGATTCCTATTGCAGAAGAAGTTACCAAACGCCTGGATGGCGTTCGTGCTCCTATTTCTGTAGCAGTCATGGGATGCGTTGTTAATGGACCTGGTGAGGCTAGGGGTGTTGACCTTGGTGTAGCCTGCGGCAAAGGTCAAGCAGTGTTGTTTGAAAACGGCAATCCTATTAGAAAAGTGCCTGAAGATAAGATTGTTGATGAGTTATTCGCCGAAATTGAGAATCGTTTTGGCAAAAAATAAGTAAACTATATGTATTACTTCATATTGAAAGGAAACTACCTTGAAGCACTGGATGCGCATGTCTTCTTTGTATGCACCAACACTCAAAGAAGACCCAGCTGAGGCTGTACTTGCAAGTCACCGCCTACTCCTTCGTGCTGGCATGATCAGAAAGACCGCTGCGGGTCTTTACTCTTATCTGCCACTTGCATGGCGCTCTCTTTTAAAGATTGAGGCCATCATTCGCGATGAGATGGACGGCATTGGTGCTCAGGAGATTCTTGTTCCTATTATGACCCCCGCTGAGCTCTGGGAAGAGTCTGGTCGTTGGGACGTCTATGGTGATGAGCTCATGCGTATGCATGACCGTCATGATCGTCAGTTTGCTCTTGGCCCAACTCACGAGGAAACTTTCACAGATCTTATTAGAAACGAGCTTAAGAGTTATAAGCAGCTTCCTGTAACGCTCTATCAAATTCAGGATAAGTTCCGTGACGAGCGTCGTCCACGTTTTGGTCTTATGCGTGGCCGTGAGTTCATTATGAAAGACGGATATTCCTTCTCGGCAAATCAAGAGTCGCTGCAAGAATGCTATGACCAGGAGAAGGTTGCTTACCAGAACGTTTGTGACCGTACGCGTCTTAAGGCTCTGCAGGTAGTTGCAGACTCTGGTCAGATTGGTGGAGACACCTCTGTTGAGTTTATGGCGCTGGCAGACGCTGGCGAGGCAAGCCTGGTCTACTGCGATTGTGGCTATGCTGCAGATACTGAGGCAGCAGCTGCAAAGATCAACGTAGAAGAGCGTGAGTCAGGCAAAATGTGTGAGATTCACACTCCTGGCATTGGCTCCATTGATGATGTTGCTGAGTTCCTTCACGTTTCACCAGCAGCAACTCGAAAGGCTTTAGCTCTTGTTGACGGAAACGGTAAGCCAGTTGTGTGCTTTGTTCCAGGTACTCATGAGCTCAATGAGGTCAAAGCTGAGCACGTCTTTGGTGACTATCACATGATGACCGATGAAGAGCTTGAGGAGTATGGTCTCATTAAGGGCTTCATTGGACCTGTTGGTCTACCTGAGGGCATTCGCGTTATTGGAGATCTCTCCCTTGAGGATACTCAGTGGTGGCTCTGTGGCGCTAACAAGGCAGACTATCACCTTGATCACGTTGAGCTTGGTCGTGACTTTGAGATTAACGAGTGGAAAGACCTTGTCACTTCTCAGGAGGGCGATATTTGTCCTGAGTGTGGTCTTCCTCTGCATGCTGCTCGCGGTATTGAGGTTGGCCAGGTCTTCCAGCTTGGCACCAAGTACTCTTCAGCCCTTAACGCCACCTTCACCGACGAAAATGGCGAGGATAAGCCTCTGGTTATGGGCTGCTACGGCATTGGTGTTTCCAGGCTGCTTGCTGCTGTTGTTGAGCAATACAATGACGAGAAGGGCATCAAGTGGCCAGTCTCTGTTGCTCCTTATGAGGTTTCTGTTCTTTGTCTCTCTGACAAAGACCCAGAGATTTGGGATGCAGCAGGTGCTGTAGCTGACGCCTGTGTTGCAGCCGGTCTTGAGACTGTTGTTGATGATCGTGCAGAGCGTCCTGGCGTTAAGTTTGCAGACGCAGATCTTATTGGCTTCCCATGGCAGGTCATTGTGGGCAAGAAGGGTGTTGCAAACGGCATCGCAGAAGTCAAAGAGCGTGCTACCGGTGAGCGCTTTGAGGTTGCCCTTGATGAGGTTGCTTCTTGGTTGGCAGAGAAGATTCTTCCAGAGCGCGAGCTTTAAAATATACAACCAATTAGAAAATTGTCGATAAAAACAGAGCTTTGGTTTGCTATAGTATTTCCCGCACCACGTTCGGGGAATTAGCTCAGCTGGGAGAGCGCATGACTGGCAGTCATGAGGTCAGGGGTTCGATCCCCCTATTCTCCACCACGCATTCTGGCGGCGGCATCAGTCGCCGCTTTTTTCTTACGGGCTCATGGCGCAACGGTTAGCGCAGGGGACTCATAATCCCTGGGTTGGGGGTTCAAATCCCTCTGGGCCCACCAAATACACATGTGGCGAGAAACCCTTTGGTTTTCTCGCCATTTCTTTTACCGAAACACTCTACCGTTCAATGATTCGATTACTAAATTTATATAAAAGACGGGTACAATAGCCAAAGTGATATTTGATAGATAGGGGATATATGACTCCTGAGACTCGCAAAATGAAGCTCTTTAGTCTGGCGCTTTTGATTGGCGGACTTTTAGGTCTCGTTAATGTTGCGGTTCTTGTAATTGGTGCTGGCCCATCAATTGATTCCGCTCTACTTTTGCTTGCAAGTATGATCTCGCTTCTAACTGGTGGTTATGCAGCTAGAGAGGCTAATGTTCCTAATAGAGCTGTTGCTGCCTATCCAATGATTTTTGGATCATGCGTTGCATTAGCTGCTATTGTTGTTGGACAGTTGGTACTTAAACCATCTGTTACCTTGCAGTTTATTGAGCTGTTTGCACTTTTGGCAATGGCCAGCGCTATTGCCCGAGGATCTCATAAAGTTAAAAAGTCTCTTGAGGCCAAGTAAATTATTTTGTTGACGTCGTTTTATTTGTTCTCGCTCCTTTTGTGTACGTTTTTCTTTGTGAACTGACTTGTTGGGGGTTTGTATGGATCGTGGAACTAAGTTGATGATGGCGCTTTCCTCTATGCTTGGTGCGCTTGGCGTTGCCGGAATTGTCATCTTTGCCTTTTCAGTTGGCTATGGTCGTTTCTCTTCAAGCATGATTGTGCTTCTGCTGTGCAGCTTAATGGCAGTTTATTGCTGCTATATTCTTCAGAAATGCATCAGCTTGGCTAAAGACTTTGAGAAAACCCACGGCATTGTCCGTCTTGTTGCTGGTATTGATCTCATTCTCTTTACTATTGAGTGGGTCTTTGTCTCGCAGCTTTCATCTCAGCCTATGGTAATTACGCCAATGATTCTTCAGCTTATCTTCCTGGGAATTATTCTTGTTCAGATGAATAAAGCTGTGTCTACGTATTCCCCTACAAAAAAGTCAAAAGCTAGAAATTAGCGTCATTGTTTGTTATTATTGCAAGTCGTTCGGGCGATTGGCTCAGGGGTAGAGCACTTCCTTCACACGGAAGGGGTCGCTGGTTCAAATCCAGCATCGCCCACCATAGAAATTTAAAGGCCTAGGTAACTGGGCCTTTTTTTGTTAGTACTTAGTTACAGTAATGACTAATATTCATTGCCAAGCGCACATCTTAGAGCTTCCCTTATATACTTGAGCCCTAGGAAAGGGGAGATGTATGACAGATTCAACTAACAATTCCAGCGCTCTTAATCCAGTCGAGCAGTTTGATATGTACGTTGCTCACGTTGGCATTAACGCAAGCAATGCGGACGAGGCAGAAAAGATTGCAAACCTGTTTACCGCTCTTATGGGACTTCCGACTATTGAGCAGCCACCTTCATTTTTTGCAGGGACTCTGGTAGAGGTCATGAAACAAAATGGCCGAGGCACAAAGGGTCATATTGGCTTCCATGTTAACAACATTCCTGCTGCCGAGAAATACTTTGCAGGTCGTGGCTTTGAAATCGATGAGTCTTCAAGAAGACTTAATCCAGACGGCAGTACGTTTTTGGTCTATTTCAAAGAAGAGATTGCTGGCTTTGCCATTCATCTCACCATGGATAAGTAGCGTTATTCCATCAAACTTATTGACGATTTTTGGCGAGAAAGTCTTTCATGTAGAAGGGACTTCTCGCTTTTTTGTGTGTGGTTGGATAGGGAATAGCTGTTTATAACTAATTCTAATTGTTGATGATATGAAAATTTAATAAATTGCAATTTAGAATGCAGTTTATATTCATTTTAATGATATTTTCTTTTATCATTTGAATTAGATATTTGTAATCCTTTATGGATTTGGAAGGTTTGAAGTGAAAAAGTTCAAGTGTGTAGCAGCGTTAATTCTTGTTGCGCTATGCTGCGTAATTGTTATCGGAGCTCCAAAGGTTGCGCTTGCAGTAGCAGGTCAAAATCAGCTCACGGTTAATGTTACTGATGACTATTATGGTCAACCTGTTGATGGTGTAACAATTACAGTGACTAATACAGTTACCGGTACCAACGCTGCAACTATGATTACTAACCAAAACGGTAGAGCTCAGATTAGCCTTGCTAACGGAAGTTATAAGGTTGAGCAGACAACGTTTAAAGCTGGATATGTTATTGATCACACAGCTAAAAACGTGACTTTCTCCGCTCCTGCTGGTAGTGATAGCGATCCTCAGACCATTAACTTTGAAAATGTCCATATTATGGGCCAGCTTTATGTTGGTGCTGAAAAGAAGGTACCAAGTAGTGTTTGGGGTTCAAATGCTATTACTGATATCCAATTTGACATTGAAGATGAATTTGGAAATAGAATTGCTTCAAATGTTCCAGGTGGACAAAGCGTTACTGTTCCAGTAACAGGAAGCTATACACTTATTCCAAAAAATTATCCCACTCGTTATGGATATAACAACGACGCCGTAATGGTTGACTCTGTTTTTGCATGCTCTCCAACCAGTAACAATGGTATGGTTCCTCTACATGCTGTAACGTTCCCTTATGATTCAGATACACGTCTTTTTGAACAAACAACTCGTGCAACAATTAAACTCCCAACTAGAATTGGCAATATTGTTGTTAGGGTAGTTGATCAGTATGGCAATCCTATTGCTGGTGCAACTCTAAAAGCAACTCCTGCTTATGAAGTCACTCCTGGAATGCCATCTCCAGCATGTCCACCATCTATTGGCGGTTTTAATACTCCAGATCCAGCTTATTTAACTGGTACTAGTAACCCTCGTGCTATGACTCAGGATGCACCAAATCCTGGTGTTCCTTATACTCAGACAGGTGAGTTGAATAGGGATGCTGATGACAATTATCTGCTCACAACTGGGCCTGATGGCACCGTAATTATTCCGGATTATCTTGTTGAGAGAGAATCTACTATTACTCAGCTGACCACTCTTGATGGCTACACTATCGATGACCCTAATCCTCAGGTTGGTGAGATTACTGGCTCTAACGAAACAACCACGGTTACTTTTGTAAATCGTAGGCCAGAGCCACCTGCTCCAGAGCCACAGCCAGAACCTCAGCCTGAGCCAACTCCAGAGCCTACTCCTGAGCCTCAACCACAGACTCCGGAAAAGCGTAAGACTCCAAAGAAAAAGAAGGCTGTACTTCCAGACACTTCTGACATTTCTGGTATCTCTTCTTTAATTGTTGGAATTACAGGTACATTAAGCTCTCTTGCTGGTGTCTCAATGTATCTGAGCAAGAAACGTTTCTAAGACTATAGGATTTATTGAATCTGATTCAAAATTTGTTTATGTCTATCAATTGAACGACCTGTGCATTTAGTAATTTGAAAATGTACGGGGAGTTCACTTGATTTTTATAAGGTGAGTACAGATTTCCTCAGTTTTGCCAGTTAAAAATTTGAAATAATTGTGTTTAGTTTTGGATATTATCTTTAATTCAATGTCTAATTCCCTTACTATAGATAGAAGTATTTACTTGGATGATTCGGTTTTAAGGAATTGAATTGAAACGATATAAAAACATTGTCTTTGCTATTTTTGTTGCGCTAACGCTTGTTGTATCAGTTATCGCTCCAAGAATTGCTCTTGCAGACTCTAATGAGATTAGTGCTCTCGCTGTTGATAAATACACACGTGAACCAATTGAGGGCGTACATGTTGTAATTTATCAAGGTGGTTCTACTATCGTGGCCGAGGGAGAAACAGACGCTAACGGTTACTTTAATCCTTATCTTCCTCTTCCTGACGGTGCTTATAGAGTTGAACAGACCACTTATAAAGATGGCTATGTTCATCAGGTCGACTCTGTTTCTTACGTTTTTGATGGCGCTACATATGGTTTAGGTGATGTGGTCACTGCTGAACTGGAGAACCAGCCAATTTTAGGCAATATTATTGTTAAAGTCGTTGACACAGATGGCAATCCTATTGCCGGTGCAACTCTTAAGGCTACTGCCGCAAACGTTGCTGGACCTCGTATCCCAACACCTCCATTTACTCAGACCGGTATTCTCACCATGGAGGCTGACGGAAGCTACTCTCTTACAACTGGTGCAGATGGCTCTGTGGTAATTCCTAACCTTATGGGTAACACTTCCACTACCATCACACAGCTCACCACTATTGATGGTTACCAGATTGATACTACGGTTCGTGTTGGTCAGATCACTGGTACAAATACTACTGCCACAGTAACTTTTGTTGATCCTCGTATTCCTGCTCCAACGCCTGCACCAGATCCAACACCTGCTCCAGAGCCACAGCCAGAGCCAACTCCAGCACCAGAGCCACAGCCTCAGCCAGAGTCTCCAAAGGCTAAGAAGGTTAAGAAGTCCGTTCTTCCAGATACTGGTGATAACGCTCTTACACTTCCTTTGATTATTGGCGTTGCTGGTGCAACTGTTGTTGTTGCTGGCGCTGCTCTTTTCCTTCATAAGAAGCGTCAATAAATCTTCATAAGCTTGGTTTCATTTACATAATTCACCACGTATATCAAGTGAATGACTTATACTTATCCAGTTCAGATATGTATGAGGAGTTCACTTGATTGCTCTTGCGGATAAGATTTCAAAGTCATTTGGCGGCAGAGTTCTTTATTCAAATGCAACACTTCAGCTCAATGCGGCAGAGCGTTGGGCTTTAGTTGGTCCTAATGGTGCTGGTAAGACTACGCTTCTAAAAATCATTATGGGCTTAGAGTCTGCCGATGAAGGAACCATTACCTTTGCAAAAGATGCTACCCTGGGATATCTTGAGCAAGAAACAGAGCTCATGGGAGATAGAACTGCTCTTAATGAAGTCATTGAGTCTGCCCATGAGATTAAACAGTGGGAGAGAAAGGTTAACGACCTTTCAATCAAAATTGCCGAAACTCCCGAAGGTGCAACGCTCAATAAGTATCTTGAAGACTACGCTCATGCTATGGAGCGCTTCGAGCGTCTTGGTGGCTATGAACTTGAAAGTAGAGCTCGTCAGATTCTTGCAGGTCTTGGATTTCCAGTAGAAGATTTTGACAAGCCCGCTAAAGAGTTCTCGGGCGGCTGGCAGATGCGTATCTCTTTGTCAAAGCTGCTTCTGCGTCGTCCTGATGTTCTTCTTCTGGATGAGCCTACTAACCACTTGGACTTGGAATCTGTCCAGTGGCTTGAGAGGTTCTTATCGTCATATGACGGTACGGTTTTGCTGGTAAGTCACGACCGCTCGTTCATGGATGCATGCGTAACGCACGTGGCGGCGCTTGAGAATCGTATGCTCGTAACCTATACCGGCAATTATTCCGGCTATCTTCATCAGCGAGAAGAAAATCTTGAGCAGCTCCGTGCTAAACGTGCAGCTCAAGAGCGTGATATTGCTCACATGGAGACCTTCATTGAGCGATTTAGGTATAAGCCTACCAAGGCAAAACAGGTTCAAGAGCGCGTGGCAAAGGTCGAGAAGATCCGGGAAGAACTGGTAGTTCTTCCAGAGCAATCTCATCACATGCATTTTAGGTTCCCAGAACCTCCTCGTACCGGAGATACCGTCATTTCTCTTGAGGGCGTGGCTAAATCGTATGAGGATAACTTTGTTTATGACAACGTTGACCTCAAACTGTATCGCGGAGATCATGTAGCGCTTGTTGGCCCTAACGGTGCTGGTAAATCCACTCTTATGAAGCTTATTGCTGGTAAGCTTAAGCCAGATGCGGGACAGATTAGCCTGGGCCAAAACGTCACTGAAGCTTACTATGCACAGCATCAGCTTGAAGAGTTGAACCCTGCAAATACGGTACTTGCAGAGCTTGATACCGTTGCTGCTGGCTGGACTACTTCTGAAGAGCGTAGATTACTTGGAGCCTTCCTTTTCCATGGCGATGACGTTGAGAAACGCGTAAATGTGCTATCTGGTGGCGAGCGCGCTCGTCTGGCACTTGCTAAGATGCTGGTTTCTCCAGACCCACTGTTGCTTCTAGACGAGCCAACTAACCACTTAGACATTGATTCTGTTGACGTTCTTGAGAAGGCACTTGTTGACTTCCCAGGAACCATCATCTTGATTAGTCACGATGAGCACCTGGTCAGAGCTGTTGCTAACAAGGTTGTGGACGTTCGCGACCACAAGGTTACAGTCTATGACGGTGACTACGATTACTTTCTCTTTAAGCTTGCAGAGCTTCAAGCAGCAGCTCAGGGGGAGACGTCGAGCAAAACGGTATCCTCGTATGGAACATCGGGTGCAAGGGCGATCAAGAGCGCTGGTCCAGAGGCAGGTCAAGCTGCAGGAGCTTCTCGCAATGTGAAGACTAAGGAGCAGAGAAGAGCTGAGGCTGAGGAGCGCAACCGTAGAAGTCGTGCGCTGAGGGAGACTAAAAAGCGCTTGGACGAGGTTGAAGCTGCACTTACTCCTGCGCATAAACGATACGATGAGCTCATGACGCTTATGGCTGACGAGGCGCTCTATAACGATCCGCAAAAATTTGATGAGTGTATGGCTGAATACCAGGCACTCTCCAAAAAGATTCCTGCTCTTGAGGCTGAATGGTTGGAGCTTTCAGAAAAGATGGAAGCAGACATTGACGAGTAGGTAGTTTTGCCAATCTTGGGTAAAATTATCTTGTACCAACCGTCTTGTAACTAACGTCATGTTCTTGAGAGTCTTTGTTTGTAAGTATCTGTCTGTGTGTCTTTGCAGATGTTGAGATAAGGATTGTTGTGCCAACTGCTTTAACATCAGTTCCATCGCTTTTGACAACGCTCGCTGAATTTGCACTGGTAATCTTTGCCATTGTGGTTCACGAGGTTGCGCATGGCTTTGTGGCATACAAGTGCGGAGATCCTACCGCTAAAATGTCTGGCCGTTTGACGCTCAATCCATTGGCACACATCGACTTGTTCGGTACGGTTCTTTTGCCGTTTATGTTGGTATTGATGGGCGGTCCTAGCTTTGGTTACGCAAAGCCTGTTCCCTATAACCCCAACTACCTCAAAGATCGTCGTCGTGACGAGATTCTTGTAGCACTCGCAGGTCCAGCGTCTAACATTTTACAGGCGTTTCTCGGCGCACTCTTGTTGCGTTTGCTCAATGCGCTAGCTGTTGCATTTGGTGCATCATATAATCCGCTGGTAATGTACTACGTTTCTTCACTGGTAATCTTCTATATTCAGATTAACGTAAGCCTGGCAGTCTTTAACATGCTGCCAATTCCACCTTTGGACGGCTCTAAGCTGCTATTGTATTTTCTTGGCGAGAAAAACCGTCAAAAGTTCTACGCCATTGAGCCTTACTGTATGATTGCTGTAGTGGGACTCATGTTCTTTGTACCCGGCTTTTTCTCGTCCATTATCGGGGGCATTTCTAACATCATTTTGAGCCTGCTTGCGAGAATCATCTAATGTCGTACAAAGTAAACACTGCAACATATTCTGGACCGTTTGACTTGCTGCTTCAGCTAGTAAGTAGGCAAAAAGTTGCTATTGGCTCTATTTCTATCTCTGAGGTTGCTGATCAGTACCTGGCAGAAGTTGACGCCATGGAAGAGCTTGACCTAGACGTTGCCAGTGACTTTGTCCTTGTTGCGTCAACGCTTTTGGACATGAAAGCTCATGCCTTGGTGCCTCAAGACGTTTCGCTCAAAAGCTCATACGATGAAGATGAGTATGATGACGAACTTGACGGTCTTTCTCCTGATGAGGCGCGAGAAGTTCTTATTGCTCGCCTTATTGCCTATAAGCAGTTCAGAAATGCGGGTGCTGCGCTAGGTAGTCGTATGGAAGCAGAATCGTACATGTTCCCACGCTCAGTGGGCCCAGATCCTGATTTCTTGAACCTTATGCCAGACTATCTTGAGGGCATTACCCTCAGAAGCCTTGCTGTCATTTGTGCGGACATTGACTCAAAACGTGAGACATTCTTGCTTGAAGCAGAACATGTGGCGCCAAAAAGGCTCCCAGTAGCTCTGACGGTAGCTTCTGTGGACCGACTGACGCGCTCTAAGGGCAAGGTGACGTTCTCTGAGCTCTTAGACGGTCAAGATACGCCAGAAATTGTGGTTGCAAACTTCTTGGCAGTACTTGAGCTATTTAAGCGCGGTCTTGTTCGTGTTCAGCAGGATGTCATCTTTGGTGAGATTGAGATTGAGCACATAGAGGGCGCAGATTCATACCAGCTTGATGAGTCAGTTCTTTTGGAGCTGGAAGAACTATCTGGTGATGAGCCAGACCTTGAAGGATTTAACTTGTCTCAAAATGCGCTCCAAGACGTCCAGCAGACGCTATTATCGTTAACTCAAACGCCCGATGAAGCACAGAAAGAGGCGGAATAACTTATGGCAGAAGAGCTTACCTATTTAGATTCCGAGTCGCTCAAAGGCGCACTAGAATCACTGCTTTTGGTTGCAACAGATGCAATCACCACGGCCGACTTTGCCAAGGTCACCAATGCAGCTCCTGCCGAGGTTGCCCAAGCGCTCAAAGAGCTTGCAGAGGAGTACACGCGCTGCAACAGGGGATTTCAGCTCAGAGAGGTGGCCGGCGGTTGGCGTCTTTTTACGCACCCTGCCCACCATCAGCTGGTTAGCGATTTTGTACTCTCTTGGGATACGCGTCGCCTTTCTCAGGCAGCGCTTGAGACGCTGGCGGTTATTGCTTATCACCAGCCGGTAACCCGTGAGGGCGTTCGCGCTATCCGTGGCGTTAACTCTGATGGTGTTATCTCTTCACTTCGCGAGAAAAACCTTGTGCGTGAAGTGGGCAAAGAGGCAGATAGGGGACAAGCCATTCTCTATGGCACAACAGCCCTTTTCTTAGAGCGCTTTGGTCTCAAGTCTTTGCGAGAGTTGCCACCGCTGGAAGATTTTGCTCCTGACGAGGAGTCCAAGCAGTTTATTCGCGAGAGACTTTCTGGCAGAAGCTTCACTTCAACGCTTGAAGAAGCCGCAGAAGACATTGACGATGAACGTTCCCTTTTGGGAGACAGTTACGATACGCAAGAGGATGCATAGGCCGTGGCAGAAGAGCGTATTGTCCCCATGCGCCTGCAGCGCTTTTTGGCGCGCGCAGGAGTGGCTAGTCGCCGTGGCTCCGAGCGCCTGATGACCTCTGGTCGCGTCACGGTAAACGGCCAGGTAGTCACCGAGCTTGGCAGTAAGGTTGATCCGCTGGTAGATGTTGTAGCAGTTGACGGCATTGTCTGCTCAATTGCCGAGAAACCCGTCTACTTGATGCTCAACAAACCTGCAGGTTACTTGACTACCATGAAAGACCCTCAGGGTAGACCAACCATTGTGGACATGGTTCCCACTGACAGATACCCGGGACTTTTCCCTGTTGGACGTCTTGATATGGATACCACGGGTCTTTTGTTCTTTACAACCGATGGTCAGATGGCACAAGAGCTTTTGCATCCCTCAAAGCATGTATGGAAGCACTATGTTGCTCATGTTGTGGGAACACCTACAGAAGAGCAGCTAAATCGCCTGCGCGAAGGTATTGAGCTTGAAGACGGCCCTGCAGCCCCTGCTGAGGTTGAGATTGTATCCAACGATGCCAAGATGAAGGCGCTTCTCGCCCCACAAGGTTTAGGAAAAACCGGTGGAGGAGAGCCAAACTCCCTGGTCAGCGTAACTATTAGAGAAGGCAGAAAGCACCAGGTCAAAAAGATGCTTCTGGCTATTCACCATAGAGTTCTTGCACTCCACAGAGATACGTTTGGGCCGCTTCACCTTACAGGTGTTAAAGAAGGTGAGTGGAGACTTCTTACAGAAGAGGAAGTTGCCGCTCTGGAGCGCACTATTGGCAGAGAGCCTGGTGCTTCTCCCATCATGCCTTTACATGCCAGCAAATAACTACTAGTCGCACTATTACTAAGTGCACGTCAAACAGCTCAAACACGCCCAGAGAGGAGACATAATGCAGCCATTTGAAGTTCCAGCTCAGGTTCATCGCATTTTGTTTATGCGCCACCCAGAGAGTGTGGCTAATACACAGCGCTTTTTCAGCGGCAGAAGAGACGTTGAGCTTACCGAGCATGGCGTTGAACAGCGAGAGCGCGCCGTTCGTGCACTTGTTGCATTTCATCCAGATAGAATTTGGACCTCTCCTTTATCTCGCTGCAAAGACATGGCCCAGATGGCTGCCACCGAGCTTGGTATTCCTTGTGAGGTAAAAGATGACCTTGCAGAGATGGATTTTGGCATTCTAGAAAGCAAGCGTTTTGCTGATGCAGAAGAGATTTTAAAGCCCTATGGCCTTACGTTTCCTTGGGCTTCAGACAAAAACGGCCACTCCATACCTGCTCCAGAAGCAGAGTCATACGAGCAGGTAAGAAGCAGATGTCGCACTATTCTTAACGAGCTTTCCAGTCTTTCTGGACGCACCGTTTGTATTTCTCACGGCGGCTATTTGCGCTCTATGATGGCAGAGATTTTTGGCATCCCAGGTAGTTCAAGCTGGAATGTACA
>CAURGZ010000013.1:0-24137 GCA_963524285.1 uncultured Atopobium sp. | reverse complement strand
GAGTTTGTAGGAACGTACGATAAGGACGGCGTGGCTGTTAAGGTTTGGAAGTACACCATTGATGTTGGCGACGAGACTCGCGGTCAGTATCAGCCAGACTTTACCAGCAAGAACATGACTCTGAGCATGGATGTCCACACCACTGATCTTGCAGGTAAGGGCATTTACCACATCAACGATTTTGTTGGCATTACCACCAAAGATTTCAAGGAGATTGGTGCTCAAATTAAGTCTGAGCACTGGGACCGTAGCAACTGGAACACTTCCCAGTACACCAGCCTGTTTGGCAACAGCGTCAACTCTGGCGAGACCATGGTTTCTCTCTCCGAGCGCCCTGGTATCAACATTGCACAGGCATCTGCTATTGCCGCTGCATCTACCCTTTCTGTAAAGGATGCCATCTCTGGAACCGTAACTGATTACACGTACGACTCCGCTAATCCAGGCGCAACTACCCCTGTTATGCAGCGCGATGACACCGCAACTGTTCACATTGCTGTCCGCAATAACACCGGTAACACTGCAAATACCACGCAGCTCTTTGTTCCATTGCTGTCTAAGTCTGCAGACCGCGGTGCTGGCATCAATCCAGAAGGTGCAACTCAACTGCCTCTGGCACTTGAAGGCGTAAGTTCTTCTTCCAACTTCTCTTACCAGTACATCAAGCTGAACCCTGGTGTTACCTACACTGCAAACCATGCTCCACAGCCTGGCGACTACACCGTAGTCACCAATCCTGCTGAGGCCGACATGGTGCTGTTTACTTCAACGCACGCACTTGCTGCAAATAGCGGCGGCTTTGTTGACGTCACGTATAAGGTTGCCGACAACGTTGACGCTTCCTACGACGGTAATCGCAGCGTATTCAGCAGCGTTCTTGACTACGACATTGCTGGTAACCACTCCACTCGCACCCTCTCCACTCACGCTCTGAGCTATGCAGGCGTTGACCTCAAGATCAATAAGGTCTGGGACGATAACAACAATGCAGCTGGTAAGCGCCCATCCACAGCTGATTTTGGTGCTAACAATCTGGTTCTCTCTAACGATAAGCACCTTGATACCAGCACCATTGCGCCTGAGGTTACCGATAACGGCGACAATACCTACACCATCGTCTACAAGGGTCTTCGTAAGTACGTAGACAATACTGCTGCTGATACTGTTTCGTACACCATCACCGAGAACGTTCCTAATTCCTACGTTTCAACTAGAAGCAGTATTTCTCGCGTCGAGCAGTACACCACCACTCAGTCGCTGGTAAATGTCTACAATGTCAGGCCTACCATTGTGACGCCATCCATTACCAAGATTGTCGAAGGCGATTACCCAGTTGTTCCTATACCTGGAGGGCCTTCACCTGCGTCTCTGGTTAATTCTTACCTGAGCTCAAGTAACGTTAGCGCAGCAGGCGCCACAAGCACTGCAAGCGCGACAAGCGCCGACGACACTGCAAGCGGCAGCTTTGCCGAGAGCCTGATCAACAACTTCCTGGCGAACGGCTCTGAAGACGAGGGCGACGCTCCTAACGTCTTTATCTTTGAGATGACACGCCTTGATCCATCCAGCCCTATGCCTGAGGGATCTACCGGCAATACTGCTCGTACACGCAGGCTTCTCGGTGGCGACGCTGTATTCCGCAACATTACGTTCACTCAGCCTGGCACCTACGTGTACACCATCAAAGAGGTTACCGGCACCCAGAACATCCAGTACGATCAGAGCGTCTACACCGTTACCTATAACGTTACTGACGACGGTACTGGCCAGCTTGAGGCAACACGTACTATGACCAAGACTGACGAGGACGGAAACGTTACTAGCGTTGACCTTGGCGAGCATAACGATGCAACAGGCGCTGTCTTTACTAATGTCTATCCTGATCCACTGCCAGCCAGGGACTATCCAGTTGTCCAGAAGGTTGTTACTGGTAACGCACCAGATGCTCCAACCGACTATCCATCAGTTCTCCCTGATGACAACGGCGGCAACCCACGCACTGCAACAACTCAGGATGTCTTCAAGTTCACGCTCACCCGCAACGATCCTTCCTACCCAATGCCAAACAACGCAACAACAGATAGCGTTGAGACTTCTGTTGATGTTTCTGGCGATAATAACTTCGGTGAGCTAGTCTTTACGCAACCTGGCACCTATGTTTACACCATCAAAGAGGTTACCGGCACTAACCAGAGGGTTACTTACGACAAGTCCGTCTACACCCTCACCTACACCGTCTTTAAGAATGATGATGGTGAGCTTGATTTCACCTATCACATTACTAAGACCGCTGAAGATGGAACCGTAACAGAGATTGATCAGTGCGAGTGCAGAAGCACGCCTCCTCTGGTCTTCACTAACGACTATCCAGAGCCTGAGCCTCAGCCAACACCAGATCCTGAGCCAACTCCTAGCCCTGATCCACACAAGCCTTCTAAGACCAAGAAGAAGCGCGTTCTGCCAGACACTGGCGATGTTGCTGAGCTTGTGATTGCTTCTGTTGGAATGGTTGCTTCTGGCATCACCGCTCTCGGCTTTGCACTGAGGGTTCGCAAGAAGAAGTAAGACCTAACTGCTAGAGCGATCTTCTCGCCCACAAGGAAACAGCCGCCTTCACAAGAGGGCGGCTGTTTTTCTTGGACAAGACGTTTTTCTCGCCAGAGGTTACTCCCCTAGCATGGTTTGAAGGTCATAACCAAAGGACTTAACAAACTCGTAAGCGTCCTTCTGCCACTCTTCTTTGAAGACGCCAGGAGCGGTCTCGAAGAAGCTAGAGTCCAAATAACGAATAATAATGAAGTTGCTGTTTGGCTGGTCGAAGCCATTGCCCCTACTGAAATCAATGCCGTGACCAGTATTTCTTCTCATCGCGGCCTCAAGAATAGGTACTGTGAGCTCGTTGACGGGAACTACAATGTCTGCCCTGTCAAAGAATCCACCTTTTTCTTTAGTGAAGACAAAGAGGTTGTTAAGAGCGCCGCCAGCAACACACTGAACTCGGCGAATGTCGGAAAGCTTGACCTGATGCTTTGCGCCGGAAATCACACCGTTTGCGATTGTGATCTTTTTCTCCTTGAGGCTGAAACCAAGCTTAGTGTTTAACGTATCAAGGTTATTAGGGAACTCAGTAGTAAGCTTATTGGCTGCAAAAGCGAGGATGATAGTCTTTGTATCTAGGATGTTGTGTTCAAATCCACGAAGCTTAAGGTCTGTGTCAATGCTAACGAGATTATGACCGTCGTTATCTTTAAAGGTAATCTCGTAAGGACCGTTTGAGCTGCAATAATTCAGTAAGAAGGTTGAACCGACTTCTGAAAACAAAACCTTGACCTCTGGCTTTCCATTACCTGGAACATAAGCCAGACCATCTTTTGTAACGGTATAAGAATACTTATCGTCGCACTTAATTGATACCTGTCGATCCTCAAAGATGCTTCTCATAGGCCTTTTACCTCCACGTTTTGCAGTACAAGAAATAACTAGGAACTACCTAAAATTATATCGTGTTGCTGGATAATTCTTTGCTGCACGCTAAGTTTTCGGCGGATGAAGACAACTTGACGTTGGCAGAGCCGTCAAAATCGTTAGAACAATTTGATTTCTGCATAATGGAATCTGTTTATTCATAATCGTGAATACCGCAATTTTAGGGTACTGATTTTAGTGCCCAAAAAGGTAAAAAAGCCGTTTAGTTGGGGATGAGAATTGGAATTTCGTTATTTGAAGCCCAACTAAACGCATTTTTTACCATAGTTAAAAGTTTTTCCTGGGCAAACGCGTATGCAGAAAAATGTAACCCCCAACTAAACGGATTTTTTACCACTTGGCGCTGGGGTTGGAACGAAAACTTTACAAAACACCAGGATAGCGATACGACCGCATAGTTCTGGACTCTACATGCGGTGATCTTAGTGACCTTGACAGCTTGTCAACCTTGGTGGCCTTGGCAGCTTAGTGGCTTTGGCGGCCTACCGCGCGCCACGCAAAACAGGCTCCTGGTTTTACCAGGAGCCTGTTTTTAGTTAGCTATCAGCGAGTTCGAAAAGCCTGGCTACTAGCTGTTCTTCCTTCTAAGAGCAATACCAAGACCACTCAGGGACAGAGCTGCAGCTCCAACGATTGAAGCAATACCTGAAGCGTCGCCAGTATAAGGAAGACCTGGCTTCTTAGGCTCTGGAGTAGTAGGCGGCGTGGTTGGAGGAACAACAGGAGCAGTGTTGGTCACTGTGAAGCCATCGTCCTGATTACCTGTGATCTGGGTTGTGTAACCAGAAATAGGAGTCTCGGAGATGGTGTATGCGTACTCGTGACCATCAGTCTTGTCGTAGAACTCAAGGTTGCTGAAGGTGTGCTTCCAGTCGTCAGCCTTGGTGATGGTTACCCTATCAACCTCGACACCATCACGATACAGAACAATCTCAGCAGAGTCGCCTTCCTGGTTCTCCCAAACCTTGGTGACCGGAATGTCGCGAGTCTTCATGTTGGTGTTGGTTACTACATAGTTAGTAGCGTCGCCAGTAATCTGGGTGGTGTAACCATCAACTGCATCCTCAGTAATGGTGTAGTTGATCAGAGCACCATTGTTGTACTGGTTAAGGTTGCTGAACGTATGCTGCCAGTTGTCTGCAGCGGTCAGAGTAGCGCTCTGAACCTCAACACCATCAGCGAGCAGGTGAATAGTTACGCTATCAGCAGGTGCGCCAATCCACTTCTTTGTTACTGGAACAGAAACCTTACCTTCAATGGTGTTGGTAACTGTAAGCTCAGTAGCTGAAGAACCAGAGTAGGAAGATGTGTAGTGAGCAATTGGGTCTTCCTTGACGGTGTACTCAATCTCGTGACCAGCAGTGTAACGTGGCAGGCCGTTGAAGATGTGAGACCAGTTGTTACCTGCGTTCAGATCAAACTCGCCCACCTGGGTGCCGTCTGCATAAAGCCTGACGTGAACACTAGTAGGACGCAGGCCCTGAGCATTATTGTCGTCAACCCAGACCTTCTTAACTGGGATACTCAAAGCCTCAGGAGCATGCTGGTTTGTAATCTCAAAGCCATTGATGCTTGTGGTGTAATCAGGTACAGCATCCTCAGAAACAGTGTAGGTAATCTCTGTGTTGCCATTGAACTTAGGTAGGTCAGAGAAGGTGTACTCCCAGTTGTCGGCAGCAGTGACTGTCTTGTGCTGAACCTCAACACCATCTGCAAGAAGCCTGACAACAATGGAAGCTGGGCGCTTACCGTCGTTGTTGTTAGAGTCGTCCCAGAGCTTCTTGCCAGAGACGGAGACCTTCTCCTGCTGCAGCTGGTTGGTAACACTCAGTGCAACGGAATCGTTTGGTGAATTCTCATCTGCCTGACCAGAAGTAGCAGTCACCTTGTACTTCTTGCCATTGTAAGTGACCATGCCATTAGCGTCTGTGCCTACCTCTTCAAGAGTGTAGACGATAGGAGTCTTTGTGCTGGTACCGTCGTTGTGAGTCTCAATGGTGTACTTACGAAGGTGTGTGAACGAAGCAGTCCAGTTGTTGGCTGCGGTAAGGTCAAGTGTCTTACCAGTATCTACGCCGTCGGCAAGAAGCTTTACGGTAATGGAGGTAGCGTCTGGCTGGGCAATTGCGTTGCCGTCAGCGTCAAGCCACTTCTTCTCTACCTTGACATCCATGATGTCAACAAGCTGGTTTGCGACCTTCTCGGTACGGCGCATAGCTGCTTCGTTGTTGTAGATAACGCTCATGTCGTTGTATGCAAGAGCCTCGGAGAGGTTTGGATCATACAATGGTGCCTTCATGGTAAGAACCGCAGACAGAACGGTGTATGGAGGCAGAATAGTGCCATCCTTACCAACAATCTTGATTGCCGTTACCTTGGTGTAGTCAGCTGGAGTCTTAGTCCATTCTGGGCTGTTAATCTCGTTGATATCGTTCTGAGCAGGGTGCTCATCGGTACGATAGTAAATATCGTACTGGGAGCTGACGTCAGTTGAACCAATCTTCAGGTCGATAGGACCTTGAAGTGTATTGCTGAAAGCAGAGTTTCTGCCGTCGCCCACATATGGCAACACGTCATACATAAGAATCTTATTCATTGGCGTGTTGTAGTAGTTACGAATACTCAGACGATACTGGAAGAGTCCGCTGGTATCAGTGACGCCAGCAAAGTCAGTCATGATAGTAGCCGAGGTAAATGCCCTACCGTAAAATGCGCCGCCGCCAGCAATGTTTGGCTCAAGGCTGCGGATGTGCTTATCGGACTGGATACTCTCAACGTTGTTACCAAGAACCTTAGCGGTTGCCTTCAGAATAGTCTCGTCAGTGACACCATTCATATTGATGTCGAGGTCATCCTTAACAAAGTTGCTAGCGTTGTACATACCAGAGAAGTCATCTGGAGTACCGTGAGTCCAGTTTGTGGCGTAGAAGTAAACGTCGTTATTGTTGTTCAGAACGTCATTCTCGGCCTTAGAAGGAATGATATCGTCGTTGATTACCAGGTTTCTAATCTCATAACCCATGCTTCCATACTGATACACGTATCCAGATGGAAGGGTAATCTTGATTGCGTTACGACCGGTCTCGTTGTAGTTCCTGATGTACTCAACCTTCTCAGGCTGCAGTGAGTCAGCAATCACTGAAACCGTGGTGTTCGCGTCATAAGAAACGCCTGCAGGGAGAAGATCGACGAAGGTTGGATTCTTCAGGTAACGAGCAGGTGAAAGCTCTGTCAGCGCAAAGCCCACGCGAGCGCTAAAGCGCTCGTTAGGCATACCTACACGCTGGTACCAAGAGGACTTGGACAGCCAGACCTTCTCGCTAAATGGAGTAAAGCGAGTATCCCAATTTGCGGAGAAGTTCATTGGGGTCTTGGTGCCGTCGGTATTAACTTTGTTGGCGTTGACCTTGATGATGTTGGTAAGAGGTCTGTCGCTGTAAACCTCGCCAAATGGATTCATGAACATCATCTGGATGTTGAAATCAATGTTGCTGGTTGGCTGCAGGGTTACGTTCTTGAAGTAAATACCAATCTTCCTGTACTGAGGAGACACAGCGGAAGCGTTGGATGGATCAAGTGTGCCCTGGTTGATCTGGTCCAGATAGGACTGCAGCTGCTGCTGGCTTGCCGAGTTCATGTCAGCACGGTAAAGCCAGTTTGCGCCGTTCTTCCTGGTAGGAATGATGTCATAGCTGCCGTCAGCCTTGTAGCCGCGGACCTCAATCTGGTCCATGGAGAGTCCAACTCGCTGGCCAACTGCAACAAGATTGCCGGTCAGCGCAGTCATGAAGAGGCGGTTGTCGGTGTTAGCAACATCCTCGATGAACTCGATGTCGGTGAGTGGGGTGTCCAGCTTGTTGACCAGCTTGATAGTGTAGTCAAGCTTCCTAACAGCAAGGCCGTTTTTGTCAAACTGAATGGTCACAGGACCGCGCTTGCTGAGCATACCGTTGCCGCTAAAGTCATTACCGGCAAGGCGGAACTGCTTGCTATCGTCATCAAAGTTGTGCTCGTTGCCTGGAACCTGACCCACGGTCTCTTCTGCTGCACTTGGGTTGTAAGGGATACCCTGAACCGTTGCAGTGTTGTTGAAAATCACGCGATTAGTGCCGTTGAGGTAGCGAGCGCCCGGGAAGGAAAGCTTGAGCTGGGAATATGCAGGAAGGTTATCTCTGATGTAGTCGTTAAGAATGGTGATTCCTGCAGGAATATCAAATTTGAGGGTTACGGTACGTCCATCTGGGCTGAGCGTCCAGTTAGGGTTCTTAGCTGGGTCAAAGTGAGCGGTAACGGTTTGACCTGCTGCATTTACGTACGTAGGAAGGGTATCGGTGATGATGATGGAGCGATAAGCGCGATAGTACTGGTAAAGCCTAAAGTTGAAGATGACGTCTGCGGTTTTATCGTTGGAAAGAGCGGACGAATCACCTGGGGCGTTAATACCACCGTACAGGAGCTGATCGTTGGTTTCTTCACCTGCAACCTGCTTCATGAGCCAAGGCTTGTCGTAGGTGATGGAATAGGTCTGATCAGGCATGTTAGCAAGCTCGGTGCCGTCTGCATTGTACACACGAACAACTGGCTTGAGCTGGAAATCTGCTGGGGTAACCATGTCTCTGAAGCTCATAACGTAAGGGAGCTCCAGCTTAACAGTGGTATCGATAGTATTGAGGTACAGGCGCTTAATGGTCTTACCATCAGGGGTAACGATGGTCTCCTCGCGCTTGATGATAGGCTGAGTAGCTGCTGCTGGAGTAGCAAAGTTATCAAGATAGGTGTTAGGAGTAATGTTGTTAGTGTTGTTAATGTCCGTTGCGGACTGCTTGGTGTTTACCTCAATCTCCAGGTAAAGACCGTCGATTGGCTTATGAAGTCCAGTTGCGTCAATCTCGATACCTGTGGAGATATTTGCATTGCCCTTAACGGTTGTGGGTGAAGTGGGCTTAAGGTTAACAGTAAGCTCTCCATCAGCGCCAAAATCAATGTTTTGTGTTAACGGATAGGTCACTGCTTTTGCAACAGTGCTTGTACCCAAAATAATGATACCGGTGAGCATCATTATTGCTGCAAACATAGTTGCAAACGACTTCTTAAAGTTGCTCATATCAACCCCATCTTTCCTATCGAACGTACCCCTGGAGATACATAAAGCTCCACTAAACATACTAATGGTTTTTTGACAAAATATTTAAAGAAATATCGTGTTCAAATAAATTTTTTTATTTCAATCTTGGACAAAGACTTTGAAAACTGACTAAATTGCGCCCAATTAATGCTACAAAGTGCGTAGATTTAACTTCATTACTTCTGGCGAGAAAAACGTGCACACCAAGCCATTCTTTTTTCCATTTCCTTCTTACTCCTTCAAAAAAACTGGCTGGCGTATACGCGTCAGCCAAGAATAATTCTTCGGTCAGTACTTTCTGCAAAAAATGATACTGGAATGAGTACATATCAACAATAAACAGACATCCCTATGAATAAATAATCAAATTAATTCCACAGTTTTCTTCACTTTTGGGGCTGGGAGCAGTCTTAACTTTTGGGGCCGGGAGCGATCTTCAGCGAGCTGCCAAAACTGTAGGGTTTCTCGCCAAAATGTTGTGGATACAACAAATGAGCGTAACAAACAAACGTAAAATAGAGTTACTGCTAAGCAATCTGCAGATAAAATTAAACAAACTGCTGTTAGATACTATAGGAGAGTCGTGCCAGAACGAGCCTACATTTCCAGATCAACTCACCTGATGGGCGCGACTATCACCATTTCTTTATTGCCACCCTCCAATGATTCGCAGGAAGAGCGCACTGCAGAGCAGCTACTTGACGATGTCTATAAACTCCTTAACATCTATAACCAGCGGTATAGCGCAAACGACGCCAATTCCGAGCTTATGCAGATCAATCATGCAGCAGGCAAACATCCTGTCCTCGTTGACCCCGAGCTGTTTGAGCTCATTCAGATTGGCAAAGAACAAAGTCTTATACCTGCAAGTCATTTAAACATTGCTATTGGCCCCTTGGTACAAACCTGGCGAATCGGCTTTTCTGACGCGCGCATTCCAAATAACGCCGAGGTCACGCACGCGCTGTCGCTTACTGATCCACAACTCATTGAATTGGATCCTCTGAGCTGCACCGTGTTTCTCGCCAAAGAGGGCATGAAGCTGGACCTGGGGTGCTTGGCAAAAGGCTACATCGCGGACAAAATTGCAGATTATCTGAAAAGTCAGCACGTCATGTCCGCCCTTATCAACCTTGGCGGTAACATTAAGACAATTGGCGCCAATGTGCTCGCGAACAGGCCGTGGCAGATTGGCATCCAGGATCCGCGACAACCGCGAGGCACCAACCTTGCTGTGCTGCCTATTTGCAACCAGTCCGTGGTGACCTCCGGTACCTACGAAAGGAAACTGCAGGTAAACGAGCACACCTATCACCACATTCTTGACCGAAGCACGGGCTATCCAGTTGACACGCATCTTGCGAGCATCACGATTATCTCGGACAACTCACTTGACGGGGAAATTTGGACCACGCGCTTTTATGGCGAGAAACCCCGTCAGCTCCTTGCCTGTGTGGAACAAGAAAAAAGCATCGAGGTACTCATAGTAACCACTGATAATCGCGTATATTATTCGTCGGGAATCTCGCCTGAGTTCCTTGCGTAATTCAGAAAGGAAGTTTGATGCTTAACTTTGTTGGCCTTATTGGCACCAATTCAAAAGAGTCAAATAACCGAAGACTCCTGCAGTTTATGCAGAAGCACTTTGCCGACAAGGCCTCCATTGAGCTGGTGGAAATCGACAACATTCCCCTGTTCAACAAACCCGCAAAGATGAAGGTCCCCGAGGTTGTCTCAGAGCTTGCAAAGAAAATTGAGGCCGCCGACGGCGTCATCATCGCAACCCCAGAGTACGACCACTCCATTCCAGCGGTTCTGCAAAACGCGCTTGCTTGGCTGTCCTACGGCATCTTCCCTATGGTCAACAAGCCAGTCATGATTGTCGGCGCATCCCTGGGCACGCTCGGATCTTCTCGCGCACAGCTTCAGCTCCGCCAAATTCTGGACGCTCCAGAGCTCAAAGCCGCAATCATGCCAGGTTCCGAGTTCCTTCTTGGCCGAGCCCCGCAGGCATTTGACGAGAAGGGCAGCTTAAAGGATAAAGCTACCGTCAAGAAGCTTGACCTGCTCTTTGACGATTTCCGTCTGTTTGTGAAACTCAACGAAAAAATGGCCGCATCGCGCGAACTTCTCCGCAAAGAGGCCGAGAACTTTGACTGGGAAAACCTGTAGGCCTGGAAGGAACTACTACTATGAAATTTGTCGGAATCGTCGGTTCAAATGCGGAGATTTCCTATAACCGAAAGCTTCTGCACTTCATCAAAAAGCATTTTGCCAAGCAGTTTGAGCTTGAAATCCTTGAGATTGATAACATTCCTCTGTTCAACCAGGACCTCAAGTGGGATGAGAACTTCCAGCTCCGCCTGCTGTACAACAAGATTACCCGTGCTGACGGCGTCATTATTTCTACGCCCGAGCACAACCATACCATCTCACCTGCGCTTAAGAGCGTCATCGAATGGCTCTCCTACGACGTACATCCATTTGAGAACAAGCCTGTCATGATTGTCGGCGCTTCTTACTACGACCAGGGAACTTCTCGCGCGCAAGTTCATCTACGCAAGATTATGGATGCTCCGGGCGTAAACGCATACGTTTTGCCTGGTAACGAGTTCCTTCTTGGAAAGGCCAAGCAGGCCTTTGACGAGGACGGCAACATTATCGACGAGCGCACCGTCGGCTTCCTGGGCCTTTGCCTGGATAACTTTGTCAAATACGTAGAGGTGGTCTCCAAGTTGAAGAAGCCAAAGCCAATCGCGCCAGAGGATCTGGACGTAACCAACTCAATTTCCACCACTATCCAGGGCATTGATCCCGACGATCCTGATTGGGTCGAGAAGGCTGCCGAGCTTGTGGGTGCGGTCTCGGGCGACACATACGTTAAGCTTGATCACGGCATTTTGACGGTCAACCAGATTGACATGTTCCTGAAGGCAATGCCATTCGAGCTGACCTACGCAGACGACAACAACCAGTTCCTCTACTACAACAACGCTCATGACAACCCAGACACTATGCTGGCAAAACGCGTTCCTGAGCAGTCGGGTAACCGTCTTTCCACAGTTCACAGCTCTCTTCCCGAGGGTCGTATGAAGAATGTTGAGTTTGTCATCGGCGTACTTCGAAACGGCGACAAAGAGTATGTACGCACCATTGTTCCAGGTACACCAGCCGATATCATCAATACCCACAACTACCAGGCAATGTACTATCCCGATGGCTCGTATGCAGGCATCAACGAGATTGTCTTCAACTTCAAGCCATGGTTGGATTGGTACCTACAAACCACAGGTCAGCGTCTTGTAAGTGCTAGCGGCGCAGTTGTTCCGCCAGCCGGCGCTCCTACTCCTGCTGCCGATGCTCCTGCACCAGGTGCTGGTGTTGACGCTACCTCCGGAGCAAGCGCTTAACGTGCAGCTACGCGCACCGCGACACGCGACGCGTAACCGCAACGCGCGGCCGTGATGCATAACCGCGATGCAGCTACCTGCGTCTGCGTGCACCCAAGCGCAATGATGCACAACTGAAGTGATACACTTCCCTCGCCTTCCAGAAATAGATCTCTGGAAGGCGAGTTTTTGTATTAAGTTGCAAAATTTCTATTTAGGCTAAATATGTATTCATTTCTACGAATATCTATGCACAGATATTCAATTTTGTGTATCACTCAATTTTTGGGCGAAAATTTAAGGGTCAAAAAAGGTAAAAATCCCGTTTAGTTGGAGATCAAAACTTTAAAAAGTCTTTTTTATGCCCAACTAAGAGGATTTTTTACCACCATTGCAATTTTTTATCTGCGAAAACTCGCTATGCAGAAAAATGAAACCCCAACTAAACGCATTTTTTACCACTTTGGCGAAAATCAGCACTCGGTATTACTGGACATACCTCAATTAACTGGGCATCTTTCACTCGACTGTTCATCGCTTGACTACCGGACACCGTAGAGCATTACTTAACAACACCCGACAGCTACTGCCCTTCAAACTTGTTGATCTTTCGGTCGTAAGTGAGCAGGCCGTTTACCTCTTCCTCAACGTCAGACACCTGGGTGTAAACGTATCCCGCAAGGCCTTCAACCTGCAGCGATTCCGCCACTGCAAGCAGCTTTTGGACAGCTCCTCGCCAGTCCTCAACCGTGACAAAATCACCGTACCCATAAGAATGGTCAAGTGACGTATGACCTGATGTCATCTGCGCCAGACCACCAAACTCAGAAATTATTGCTGCTCGATTCTCCCGTTGCTTTCCATGCCAACCTGCACGAAGCGGTCGGAAATAATTGTGAATGCTCAGGAAATCGCCGCATCCCTGGTCGTACCAGCCGCTTGTTGCATCAATTGGTCGTGTTGCATCCAAGGCTCGAACAGCCTCAGTAGCAGCCCGTGCATCAAACTGTCCCCAACCCTCGTTAAAGAGCGTCCAAAATCCAATCGAAGGATGTCCATCCAGGAGCTTGACCATTTCCTGACAAGTTTCTGTCCACTCCTTGCGATAGCCATCTTTACCTGCGGATAAAGCCTCGTGATGACTTGGTGTTGTGTCGTCAAATCGACCCCAGGTAAAACTGAACAGCGTCGGCTTCTGACTCGTGTGCCAGGGACTATACGCGCTTCCACCCGAAACACAATCCTGCCAAACCAGCATGCCGAATCGGTCGCAGTGGTAGTACCAGCGCTCGCTTTCAATCTTGATATGCTTTCGCAGCGTATTGAAACCAGCCGACTTCATAGCCTCTACGTCATATACCAGCGCATCGTCGGACGGAGCCGTCAGCAATCCGTCAGGCCAATAGCCCTGATCCAGCACGCCACGAACAAAATACGGCGCACCATTCAAATGCACCCTTGGCACGCCCGCCACGTCTTTCCTTACCTCAACAGTACGAAACGCGCAATAACTGTGAACTGCATCGACGACCACGCCATCTCGCCGCAGCGTAGCCTCCACGGCATAGAGGTGCGGACTCTCCGGCGACCAAAGCTGCGGGTCATCCACGTGCAACTCAGCATGAATCTCCCCTGCCTCATCCACTGGAAGTGTGGCGAGAAGAACGTCTTGTCCAAGCTCGTCTTTGAGCGCCAACTCCAGCTCACACGCGCTCGTTTGTACACCGTACAACCCGCTTACCTGCACGTTCGCTCTAACCTCAAGCGCGCCAAACATATCACCCTTTAGCGTTAGCGACTCAAGATGAGCTGCAAAAACAACCTCGTACCAAACGCTCTGCCAAACGCCACTCTGAGCGGTATACCAAATGTCGCCACGCGAGAGTCGCTGCTTTCCACGCAGTTGAGAGCCAGTATCGCTCGGATCCCAAACACAAAGCACGAGCTCAACCGTGTCCGCACTGTCTGACATGACCGCACTTTCTGTCCTCACAGCAGACGCAGCACTCTCTCCCGTTTCAGATGAGCCAAGTAAATTCGTCACATCAAAGGAAAACGGCAGGTAACCGCCTGCATGCGTGCCGACAAGCTTACCATTAACAAAACATGCGCACATCCAGTCAACCGCTTCAAAATGCAGAATAATTCGCTGGTCATCAGCCAGTTTTGGCAAGTCAATTTTGCGCTTATACCACAAAAATTCGCTCGGCTGCACCGTTCGACCAACTCCAGATAGTGGGGCTTCTGGCGAGAATGGCACCACAATCTGCCCATCCCAACGGGAAGGAATTACCTGTTGTGCGAGGGTCTCTGCGTCAACCTTACCATCTACCGGCGTAATCGCATACTCCCACACGCCGTTCAGCATCACGTAATTGTCACGCTGCATACGAGGACGCGGATACTCAGGCAATACGTTCGATGGGTCAAGCGCCTCCCCCCAAACAGTCGTCAGAGAATTCAGCGTTTCCTCTGTATGCTTTTTGGGCGCACTTGCCAAAACACGACGAATATCCAGCATCGCATCTCTCATTTCTCATGAAGCAGCAGGTACGAGCATTAACAAACTAGCATGACGTATATAGAGCAGGCATATCACAAACATGCCTAGCGTGACGTATGTATATCATAGACGCTTCGTAAAAGTATTTATATAGCGAGAAAATCAAACAAGCCCCAGTTCAACTATAGGAGCTAGGGCTTGGCTAAAAGCAAATGTCCACATTAAACGCTAGTGCCTGGGAAACCATGGAATGCAGCGATTGACTCGTTTGCAGTACTCTTTGTACTCATCGCCAAACTGCTCGAGAAGCCACTTCTCCTCTGTAGCCTGCATCATCACAGTTAAAAGTGCCCAAAACACAAGGGGTAGTGGTAGCAAATAAAGGTTACTAGAAAGCAGCGCTGCGCCCGACATGACAAACGCAAATGCGGAGTAGATAGGGTTTCTAACCAGCGCATAAACACCAGTAGTTACCAGCTGATTTGCAATGATCTTCTCACGAAGCTTTTCTTTGATAGCGGCGGAAACCCAAAGCCAGATGCCCACGATCAAAAAAGCTGTACCTACGGCATGCATTACGCCAACCGTTGCTCGAATACGAAGATACGGAAGAAATCCCAGTTTAGACAAGGTAATACACACAACCGTCAGAACCGTGATAGCAATCACGTAAGCGGGGCCGACACCAAGTACCGGAAGATGATCTTTCTTCTCGTTCTGAGCAGGCATTCGATAAACTCCGTTCAGTTGGAAGTTTGTTAGCTTTAACTAACTGCGATATAAAGTTTACTCTTAAAACTGCACTTTTACATGGGATTTTTAGTTTGACTTCATTGATTTTGTTTCTTCGAATTTTCAAATCAATCGCTTATCAATGTATTGAAAAAAATACCTGTCTAAGTGTCCATTAAGCTGGACACTCAAATTTCTTATTGGACCTATGATTGTCTAACTAAATGAAATGAATTGCCTGGATAAATAAGTAATTTCTATAATTATCGCTGAAAGGAACGCATCATGGAACGAACGATCGACGTATCAACAAACCTGAGCACGCAAGTTGCACCTGACACTATTAACGTTGACATTACTATTCAAGGAACTTCTAAGACACGTGAAGAATGTACCGCTAGATATAATGCACTACTTCAAACAATGAAAGATGCACTTGAGCAAAATGGGTTGCCTGCTTCAATTCTAAAAAACAACAGATACTCAGTTACTAGTCACCAGGTAAATCGGTACAAAAAAGATAACGAGGGTGACTATTATGTCTCCGAGAAAATAATTCGTGGATATATTTTTCAAGCAAACCTATCCATCAAACAGCACCTTAAAGAAGATCTTGTCGAGAAAATCTGGAAAACGCTCAGTTCATGTGGAAATGAAGTGACTTTTTCTGTTGAATTCTCGATAGAAAATGATGATGCTATTAAAAACAACCTATGTATAGATGCTGTTATTGCATGTCGCCAAAAAGCAAATCTTCTTGCTAAGTCCGCTGGTGCAAAGGTAATTGGACTTAAATATGCAGATTATGACTTCAAAAGAAGAGATTTAACGTATACAGCTTGTGCTCAAAGTGCTTTTTATAAATCTGATAGTAGAAGCCAAGTACCTGCATTTGATCCGTCAGATATAGATGTTAATTGCTACGTCAGCACTACATGGGACATCGAGCTCCTACCGCCAGACGATCTGCTGTAGCTGCACAATCCACCGCACTTCAAAGGGTTTCTCGCCTGGCGAGAAACCCTACTAGTAGCAGGCTGTATTCGGGTGCAAGCCGTTTGCGCACATCCCATTTACTGGTAGCGAAGCGACTCAACAGGATTGAGCTTTGAGGCTCGACGAGCAGGCCAGTAGCCAAAGATGAGTCCGATGCCAATGCAGATTCCCGAGGTAATCATCACGATGTTTGGGGTGATGATGGGCGTAATACCCGTCTCAAGCTGTATCATGCTGCCAAACGAGCCAGCCAGGCCCCACGCTCCGGCGTAACCCAGGGCAATACCAATCACGCCTCCCATAATGCATATCAAAATGGACTCGCATAAGAACTGCTTGGTGATGTCGGACGCGCGAGCGCCCAAGGCCTTACGCAGGCCAATCTCCCTAATGCGCTCCGTCACGTTGGTGAGCATCATGTTCATAATGCCAATGCCGCCAACCAGCAGCGAAATACTTGCCGTAGCGGTAACCAGGACCTGGAACGACATGAGCGTAGCATTCATCTGCTCAATGATGGACGAAAGCGTCATGACTGTCACACGATCTTCTGCCTGCGCGGAAGGAATGTTAAACCAGTCCAGCAACCAGGACTTTGTTTCATCCGCAAGCGCCTTCATGTCAACGTTTTCGCGAGCGTAACCAAAGACCTGGCTGATAGTTTTGGTGCCCGTCAGGCGCGCTGAATACGTGGAATACGGGATGTAGGCCAGCAGCGTATCGCCTTGCCCGCCCCCATTTGGGCCACTGTCAACCACGCCCACAATGGTGTAGCTGTCGTTGTTGATGCGAACAACCTGTCCAATGGAAGCATCTGAGCTGCCAAAGAGCTTCTCGGCAGACAACTTGTCGAGAAGAACGTTTCTAGATGTGTCATCTACGTCGGACTTTGTGAAGAGTGAGCCCGCGGATGCCTTGAGGCCCATGACGGTAAAGTAGTCTGGCGTGCAGCCGATGATTCGCGCGTCAAACTGCTTCTCGGCCGAGTTGACGCGGGCCATGGTGGAGTCGATGCCGGTCACAAGCTCATACCCTGGTACACTGAGCTGCAGCATGTCAAGATCTTGCTGCGTGACCTCGCGGTCTGGCCACGCGTAAATCATGACCATGCGCGACTGATTGAGGCCCAGCGAGCTGACTAGCGAATACTTGATGCCGTCGATAAGTGCCGTCATGGCAATAACCGCGCTGATGCCAATAACAATACCCAGCACCGTCAACAAGCTACGACCACGGTTGGCGTTGAGCGCAGACAGGGTTTCTCGCAGCAGATCCATCAACCTCATAGCGCGACACCTCCCGTCCTGGGTCGCGCATTCGTCGCAGCATGTGCGCCCGTTGCGGACTGTGCGGCATGCGCGCCCAGCTTCGTATCTGCGCTCGTCGTGGACTGCGCGGCGTGTTGCTTCACAAACTCTTTTTCCTGCTCGTCTGTAAGCAGGCGACCGTCGCGAATATGCACCACGCGGTCAGCCCAAAAGGCAGTCTCGGGGTCGTGCGTAATCAGCACGATTGTCTTGCCACGCTCCTGCATAGACTTGAACGTGTTGAGCACCATCTCACTTGTTGCAGAGTCCAGGTTGCCTGTTGGTTCATCGGCAAAAATGACCGCCGGGTCGTTTACCAGCGCACGAGCAATAGCTACACGCTGTACCTGACCGCCGGAAAGCTCATTGGACTTATGCTCGTAGTACTCCTCGGGCAGGCCAACAGAACGCAGCGCCTTCCAAGCACGCAGCTCTCGCTCTTTTGCGGGAATGTCCGAGTAGATGAGCGGCAGCATAACGTTTCGCAGCACCGTAGTGCGCGGCAGTAGGTTAAACGACTGGAAGACAAAACCCAGACGCGTGGCGCGAATCTCCGCCAGATCGTCATCGGAAAGATCTGCAACCTCAAGCCCTTCGAGCTTGTACGAGCCAGCAGTAGGCGTATCCAGGCAACCCAAAATGTTCATCAGGGTAGATTTGCCCGAGCCTGACGGACCCATGATGCAAAGAAACTCGCCCTTCTCCACAGTCAAGGAAACACCCCGTAGAGCATGCGTCAAACCTGCAGCCGTCTCGTAAATGCGATGCAGCTTATGTACCTCAATTACCTTGGACATACGCGTCGCCTACTTGGAATCTTTGGAGCCCGTCGCACCGGACGTTGCGTCATTCGCCGAGCCAGACGTTGCACCTGCTGGAGCGTCCATAGCCGCGCCCTGAGATGGACCGCCGGCGCCACCGCCAATCATCACCTCAGTGCCGTCTTCAATACCGGCGCCCTCGATGACGGCCGTCGTAGAACTTTGCGCCTTTACGGTCACCGATACGCGTTCTACCTGCGGATAGCCCTTCTCGTCACGAGAAGTAACAACGTTGACGTAAGCGCCATCGCCGTCGTCCATGACGGCAACAAGAGGCACGGTCAGAACGTTATCCATGTGCTGAATCATGATATCCACGTTGGCAGTCATACCCGGCTTGATAGAGGCGTCGGGACTGCTAATGAGCAAGTCAACAGTGTAAGAAACAATGGAGCGACCAGGACTATCGTAACTTGCACCTGCGTCGGCACCGTTAGACGAAACAGCAGAAACGTGAGTAACCACTGCATCGCAATACAGGTCTCGCAGAGCTGTAAAGCTGACCTGCGCCTTCTGGTCAACGGCAATACGAGAAATATCCACCTCGTTGATCTGGACGTTCACCTTCATCTGGGAAAGGTCCGCGATAGTAATCAGAGGACCGGCGTTGCCAGAGCCCGGCGCGGACGAGCCAACAGAAGCGCCGTTCACCGCGTTCATCACAATAACCGTTCCGTCACAAGGAGCGGTGACTACACGCTTATCTGCCTGGGCAATTGCGTCGTTGTAAGCAGATCGTGCCTCCTCTAGTGCAATCTGAGCGCTCTCCAGATTTGCCTCCGCCGCTTCCACAGCCGCAGCAACAGACGCTGCGTTTGCTTCTTGTCCGTCCTCGCCCGCCTCGGGGACACCGTTGCGTGCGGACGCTAGGGCTGAGCGAGCCTTACTAACCTCGTTCTCGGCTGCTTTTACCTGCTGAGATGCCTTACGAACAGCCTTATCCAGTTCATCATTCTTGACAGTAAAAAGCTTATCGCCTTTATGAACGTACGTGCCCTCGGAAACCTGAACATCCTGAATAATGCCATCTACCTCGGGAGTTACCACGGTTGACGACACGGGCTTGATGGATCCAGACGCGGAAACAGAATCGCTGAACTCGCCGCGCGTGACAAACGTAGTGCTTGGCATCACGGTAGTGTTCTGGTTCTGGCCGCCCTGACACATAGGCAAAATAAACAATGTGACGAGAAGAACAAGGACTCCAGCGGCTATTCCTGCCTTGATAAGTTTCTTTTTACGACGAGCTTTGCGGTGACGCGCAAGACTCTCGTACGCCTCACGAGCCTCAGCATCTTCTTCGCTCTCACCTGGAGAAATAACGCCAATCTGTGAGCCTAAGTTAGCTGTTTGATCAGCAATTGTTGGCAACGTAGAGGCAAAGGCTGCCTGCTGATATCCTTCAGGCGGCGTGGGGATGTTAGGGGTTCCGGCACCCGCACCAGCAGCATCCACAGCGCCAGCGGAACTCGCGCCATCAGCGCCCGTGCCTGCCGCGCCCGTAGCGCTCGCATTTCCCTCGTTGGCTTCTTGTTTTGAACCGTGGTTGAAGTGAAGCATAGGTCCCTCCGAAATCCATGCTTAAAACACGAGAAATCCCAGAAGAAATCAGTTTGACCTTTCAGTTTATATAAAATTTTTCAGCAAAAGTTAGTTTGCTTGAACAACTACGGTGAGCGGTATAAAAGCAGCGGTCTGTGTCAGCGAGCTACTCAAACACAAACGCGCAACCACCGTAACTGTCCAACGTGTTTCTCGCCCCTATTGCACCACAAGCTCAAAGTTGTCATTTGATCGATGAATGCTCCATTTTATCGACGTAGCGGAATCAACTAGCGAGAGATCATGTGAGACCAACAATAAAGCTCCTGGATATTCAGACAGTAAACGTTCAAGCGCTACAGTTGAACCAAGGTCCAAATAGTTAGTTGGCTCGTCCACTACGATAAGCTCTGGTGATTCGAGCATTCCCAGCGCAAGCATAAGCTTTCTCATTTCACCTGGACTGGTTGACTCACCTGCAAGAACAAAATCAGGGTCGGAATTGAGTTGTGCCACAATAGACAACACTCTTCCACGTTGGGAGTTTGATAGCCCTTTGATTTTTCTTACTGTCTCTGTTTTTTGCAGTTCAGTTGGCTCTTGAGGAATATATAACATCCGCACATCGTCAGAAATTCTTGAAATAATTTTCTTTATCAGCGTTGTTTTACCACAGCCATTATCGCCAACAACGCCAATATGATCCGTGTTGCCAATAAATAGCGGTGGGGTTTGTAGACAGCTCTCTCCCATGAGAATGATATTAGGTTCCATCCTCAACAGAACTTTTCTCTTACTTGCCTCACTATCCAACCAGATGTTGGAATCGTATTGTTTCTCAACCCTAATACCTGTGGCTTTACCCGTTGCCTTTTCAAGTCTATCCCACATGCGTACAGCCAATTTTCCCGCTTTACCATCTTGGCCTGAAACTATATAGCCCCGCTTTTTTGCACGCGCATCACTGTCATGCTTGTCAATAGTTCTTCCACTTTTGCGCGCCTGAACTCTAGAAGCCTCTTCTCTGCGTCGCTGGGTTTCTCGCTCAAGGCGAGTTTTCTCTTTTTGTGCAGCTTCCTTTGCGTGTAATGCGCTAGAACGTTCAAGCTCTACCTGCGATGATGCCTGAGAATAATTACCAGATTTCATGTTTGCCGTGCCGTTAGCTACAAACAAACATTGAGTGCAGAGTTTGTCCAACAGCTCTCTATCATGTGAAATAAGCACTCCGATACCCTTGAACTGCGACAAGGCCGCAAAAAGAGCATGTTTTGTTGATACATCCACATGATTAGTGGGCTCATCGAGCACAAGAACGTCAGGTGAAGTCCATAAAGCACACGCTACCTGGAGCCGCTTCTGTTGACCACACGAAAGCGTCTCAAAACACCAAGGCCAATCTTCTTCTAACAAAAGCTCTCGCCTCAGCTTAATTGCCGCTTCATCATAGGCAACCGCAAAATCAAAAAGAGTAGCTGGTGCCTCCGTTGCATTTTGAGCACAATATGCCGAGAAAAACGATGGACTTACAACTCCCCTGTCAGGTTGCAAGAGACCACATACGATACGTGCGAGGGTTGTTTTACCAGATCCGTTATTACCAACAAAGCCGGTCCATCCCTGAGGAAGCACAAAAGTCACATTATGTAAGGTGGGCTCCACTGCTGATGGATAGGTATATTCAATATTTGAAAGATTGAGCTGCATGATACCTCGGTTCTGCCGAAGACCACGCGGAGTAGCATGCAATTATGCACAGGTAAATGACGGTAAATTAAGACATGATTAAGCAATACTACACCCGCGGTAGTGTCGTCAGCGACGTTACGTGAATTCGGGTTTTATGAGTATCGCTAGTTGTTCATGCACCTAATCCCTTCTCTTGCCAGTGCTTGCCAAAGGCCCCGGCAATTCAATTGAACTTATTATAGCTATAAGCAAAATCGTAGACAGCTGACATCTATCGTGATATTTTGTAAAAAAATATGTTACTGACAAAAAATAAGTAGCGATAATTTGGATTAGGAGTCTAAGTATGAGACATTTTAAGAATATTATTATTGGCTTTGGCAAAGCTGGTAAGACTTTGGCAGGGAGCCTGACAAGTCATGGCGAAGAAGTGCTTTTGATTGAAAAAGATCCAATGATGTACGGCGGAACGTGTATCAACATCGCATGTTTGCCAACTAAGAACTTGGTGATTAACTCTCAAAGAGGAGTTAAGTATGAAGAAGCTTTCGAAACTAAGGAAGCTATGACAGCAAAACTACGCAACAAGAACTACCACAAGATAGCAGACCAAGACTTGGCAACTGTGCTTGATGCAAGTGCTGAATTTATTGATGATAAGACAATCAAGGTAACTGATGAATCAGGTACAGAAGAATTAACATTCGACCGTCTTTTCATTAATACTGGTGCCGAAAGTAATGTACCAAATATTGATGGCCTAAAGATTGACGATAAGATATTTACTTCAACTGAAATGCTTGCTAAAAAAGAACTTGCTAAGAATCTGGTTATTTTAGGTGGTGGACCAATCGGACTTGAATTTGCTTCAATGTACGCTGGCTTTGGCAGTAAAGTAACTGTAATTGAACCAATGCCAAGTATCTTGGGCCGGTTTGAACCAGAAATTGCTCAGGCAGCTAAGGCTGATATGGAAGCAGATGGCGTTACCTTCATGCTTAAGTCTTCTTTGACCAAGGTTGAAGAAACTGAAGCTGGTCTTAACTTAACTGTTGAAACCGAAGATGGTGTTAAGGACTTGCAAGCAGACGTGATGCTTGTGTCAGTTGGCCGCCACCCAGCCACTGCCGCCCTTCACCTAGAAAAAACCAGTCTTGAAGTTGGCCAAAGAGGCGAAATTGTCGTTAACGATAAGCTTGAAACCAGTGTTCCTAATATCTACGCTATGGGTGATGTTGCCGGTAGCTTGCAATTTACCTACATTTCGCTTGATGACTGGCGGATTATGGACAATCAACTCTTTGGTGACAAGACTAGAACTAAGAAGAATCGTCCAGTTTTTGCTAACTCAATCTTCATTAAGCCAGCAATTTCTTCAGCTGGACTAACTGAAAGCGAGTTAAAGGCCCAAGGTAAAGCTTACAAGGTCTTAACAATGCCTGCAGCTGGTGTGCCAAAGGCCCAAGTCATCGGCAACCCAAGAGGCTCATACAAGGCTTTGATTGACCCAGAAACTCACGAAATCTTAGGTGCTACTATTTACGCTGAAGAAGCTTACGAAACTATCAATGTCATTACTTTAGCAATGCAGCACCACTTAAAGGCTGAAGACTTGCGTGACCAAATTTACGCTCACCCAACTATGACTGAAGCTCTTAATGACTTATTCAAATTCTAAAAACTAAAAAACTGACTTATCTCATAGCTTGAGTAAGTCAGTTTTTTGTATGGGCCTAGAATAAAAAGTGTACAAGTTAAATAGAGACTCTGATTTAGTATAATTAAGGAAGTAGTTACTGAGACTGGGGAGTTTGGCCGTGGCTCTGGTAATTTTGCCAGCGATAAGGACAAGGAGATTGCACGACTAAAGCGTCAACTTCGTGACGCTGAAGGAGCGATCGAAGTATTAAAAAAATCAATCGGAATTCTGAGCAAGTAACTACCGAAAAGGTATACCAAGAAATGGACGTTCAGCACGCTTTGGAATCCCACCCTTCCATCAATGGTATGTGTGATTATGTTGGAATCTCAAGAAGTGGTTACTATCAACGAGAAAAGCGTCATAATCACCAATCACCGCGAAAGCTTCGGAAGAAGTTTATTCAAGGTGAAATTAAAGCGATTTGGATCAAAAGCCTTTGTATTTACGGTGCCGGCAAAATCACCCAAGAACTTCGCTCAAAAGGATATAAGATCGCTGAACGAACTGTTGGTAAGTATATGCGTGAACTTGGCATTCACGCCGTTTACCTAACCCCTTGGACGACTACCACTACGCAAAAGACGCAGTGAACCCCCCCTCCCCTGAGGAAGTGGTGCAACGGCTCACGAGGGTCTTTCGTTATCCAAAAGGAGCTCATCGACTGCATGTGCAACAAGCTGACGTCTATTGATCAAAAACAGCAATATAACCTCAAAGCGAGAAAAGCAGTTACACCTACTTATCACCGTACGGAATTCGGAAGTAATCCAGCGTGGCTTTGAATCTATCTTGAGCTGTAAGGCACGTATCAAGAAGATAGCCGTTCTCCTTATCCCACTTAGAGA
>CAURGZ010000012.1:0-24944 GCA_963524285.1 uncultured Atopobium sp. | reverse complement strand
CCAAGCAAGAAATGAAGCTTGCTCCAGAAGATTCCGCCCAGGTAAACGCCCTGAGGGTTCAGGCTTCTTCTGATACCGCTCCAGCTCGTGTTTCTGTTGGAGGCAGGTCTCTTCGTGCTTTGTCCGCTCAACTGGCACCAAGTGAAGTTTCTGTTGCTCAAGGTCAGGTTGCAGTTCAAGATCATAGGTTGTTCCTTGGCTGTGTTGAAGGTGTCCTTGAGCTTCTTGAGGTGCGCCCAGATGGTAAGCGCTCTATGGATGCTAAATCATTTGCGGCAGGACTTCAGAAGTCTCAGATGACCTGGCAGAAGCTGCAATAATGGCTACGCTTACTCCCGCTCGAAGAGTGGCTTATCAGGCATTTTTTGAGTGCAGACGCAACAATTTACGCATTCGCGATTACCTACGAGAGTCAAAGGATTTCTCGGAGCTATCTGTTCAAGATAAAGCTTTTGCTACTCGTCTTGCACTGGGAGCAGTTCTTACTAAAGGCAAGCTTGATGAAGCTCTAAAGAATCATCTTAAATCAGGCATTCATCTAGAGCCAAAGGTACAGGACGCTCTTCGTATTGCTGTATTTGAGGTTTTATATTTAGAGACTAGACGTGACGCTGCCATCAGCCAAGGCGTCGAGTTGGTAAAGTCTATCTCAAAACGATCTTCCGGCCTTGCAAACGCGGTACTCAGAAAAATTTCTGAAGATGAAGCTCAGCTGACGCGTGCAAAGAACCCCAAAACACCTTCAGAGCTTTCTTGGGCGTCAGGCATTCCTGAGTGGATTTGCTTGGAGATTATTGAGTCTCTTGGAGAATCTGCTGCTCAAAAGCTTATTCTTAATTTAAAGAACCCTGCTCCAGTGTATGTTTTACAGAGAAACGTATCAGAACAACAATTGCAGAGCAACTCTTTAGAGCTACAGCAAACAGTTCTTCCAGATGTATACGAGGTAAAAAATCCCGCGCAACTTAACGTTGATGCGTATGTGAAGAAAGTCCAGCTCGTTCCTGCAGATTTAGCTTCTCAGCTTGTGGCACTTCTCGCGGCATCGTATGTAGACCAAGATATGCTTGAGGTTGGACAGGGTAGAGGGACCAAATCTTTGTTGCTCTCTCATGCATTTGAGGTGCTAGATAAAGAGAATCCCCACATCACCGCTGTTGAGCTTGTAAAAGGAAAGTCCCACGTTTCAAAAAGAAGATTGAAGACCGCTGGACTTTCAGATCAGGTTACATCACTCACGTTTGATGCCACACAGTTTGTATCACCAGAGGTTCCAGAGGAGCTTAATCAAAGCTTTGACGTGGTGTTTATTGATGCTCCATGCTCTGGTTTGGGTACGCTTCGTCGTCACCCAGAGATCGCATGGAACCTGTCACCAGAAAGCCTGTACGATGGAGGAGAGCTTACCGTCTTACAGACCAAACTCTTGCAAAGCTGTAGTAGTCGTGTAGAGGTGGGTGGCTTTTTAGTCTACGCAACGTGTTCACTCTCAAATTCAGAGAATCAGCAGGTTGTAGATGATTTTCTTGCAAGTCCAGAAGGCTCTCAGTTTGAGGTGCAAAGCCTTTTTGAGTGTCCCGCGCGTGCATGTTTAACACCAGAAGCGCAAGAGTTTCTCGACACGTGCATTACGCCAGAGGGATTTTTACAGACGGCTTTTGCTTCCGCCGATTGTGACGCCCACTTTATGGCGGTGCTCAAACGCAAATAAAAAGCTCTTGTTGTGTTGTCCAACAAGAGCTTCATACGTGATGTTTAAAGAGCGCCTTCAGGCTCAAAGCGTAGGATTACTTGCCTTTGCTATCGGTGTTGTAAAAACCGGTGCCCTTAAAGACGATGGTTGAGGTGTTGTACACGCGCTCGGTCTCATGTCCACATTTTGGGCACTGAGGAGCTTCAATCTTCAAGCTCATAGGGCGTTCAATTTCAAAGGTATTGTCGCAGTGTGTGCAGTGATAGCTATAACGTGCCATGCTTCCTCCATGAAAACAATTTATAAACGTGAGATACTTTACCCTACTTAGAGTAGATATTTCACGATTGCAACTAATAAGTTTGTTTACGGAGGCATTATGCAGGTAACCGGTGCAATTTTTGATTGCGATGGAACTCTTGTTGATTCAATGCACGTTTGGCACAACGTTTTTGGCGCTGTTCTTCCTAAATACGGCAAGACTATTGATTCGGATATTTTTGACCGCGTAGAGGCTGTTTCCCTCATTGGTGGATGTCAGATTTGCGTTGATGAGCTGGATTTGCCTATTACAGCGGAGGCTTTGTATGAAGAGTTCTGCGCGTACATAACTGATCAGTACCAACATCATGTTTCAATCATTCCCGGTGCAAAGGAGTTCTTACAGGAGCTCTACGACGCAGGCATTCCTATGGCCGTTGCTTCGTCAACTCCTGTGCGAGAAGTTCGTGCAGCTCTGGCAGCTCAAGGTATTGAGCACCTCTTTAAAACAGTGGTCTCAACAGAAGATGTGGGGGGAGTGGACAAGGTTGAGCCCGATGTTTACCTTGAGGCCCTTCGCCGTCTTGGCACCGATAAGGCAACTACCTGGGTCTTCGAGGATGCTCCGTTTGGCGCACAGACAGCTCAAAATGCGGGCTTTCCTGTGGCTGTACTCTACAACGACCACGATGGCCGCGACCCCGTCTTTATGCGCGAGCACTCTAACATCTTTGCCCATACCTACGGCGAGCTGTCGCTTCTGCGTCTTCGTGACTACGAGCACCCTGTAGCTGCTGCTCCTTCTGGCGAGAAACCCCTTGAGGTCCTTATTGTGGGCGGATCCCCAGAGGCTGTTTCGCACACGACGCTCTCTACCTGCGCCCAAAGCGCTGACTACCTGATAGCGGTTGACCATGGCGCAGATGTCTGTCACACTGCCGGCGTGATTCCACAACTTGCGCTTGGAGACTTTGACTCGGCTACACCAGAAACTCTGGCTTGGCTTAAAGAGCAGCAGGTACCTTGCATGAAGTTTAATGCGGACAAGTACGATACCGACCTGGCGCTAGCATTGAAATCAGCTGAATATGAGGCAATTCGTAGAGATAGCAAGCTCTCTCTCACGGTTGTCTCCACATCTGGTGGCCACCTTGATCACCAGCTTGTAGTACTCGGTCTTCTCGCCACGTGGGCAAAGACGGGCAAGGCAGCGGTTAAAGTTGTTGAGAATGACTTTGAGATGCGCTTTTTAGCTGCGGGCCAAGTTGATTCTTGGCAGCTGAGCGCAACTGATGTGGGTAAAAAGATTTCTCTTGTTGCTCTGTCAGAGGAATGTGAGGTTTCTGAGACTGGCATGAGGTGGAATCTTACTCACGAGAAATTCACACTGCTGGGAGACGACGGTATTTCAAACATAGTTGAATCAGACAATGCTTGGGTAAGATGCGAGAAGGGCTGTCTTTTGGTGCAGCTTTGGAACTAAGTCGTTTGATGAATTGTGTTGGGGCTACGTTTGAGTTACAAAGCCCCAACATGTGACGATAAGCCCTAGCAGGCTCTGTTTGGGGTTATCGACAGATAATTGAGCTAAGAAAAAAGGTCGCCGAAGCGACCTTTTTAAGTTTGAGGTAAGACGAGCTAAGTTGCTTAGTTGCGAGCAATCTTGCCGGACTTGAGGCAACGGGAGCAAACATTCATCTTCTTGCGCTGGCCATCGACAACGACAGTAACACGCTGGATGTTTGGCTTAAAGGTGCGGGCCACAGTACGGTGAGAGTGGGAGATGGAGCGACCGGCAACGGCGTGCTTACCGCAGAAATCACAGACCTTCGACATGAGTAAGACCTCCATAGGATAGGCGCCCTCTGCGCCTAAAATTTCCAAATAGCCGAATAAATATAGCACAATATATTGTGTTGTCAAAGCATGAATATAACATTCACAATTAGATAGCTTTTAGACAGCTTTTGAATGTTTTTCATTTATTACACCAAGATTAAATAACAAGAAAAAGATTTGTCAATTGCAAGGTTATCAACTTGTATATATAAGCCGCTTTAATAATAAATGTGTCCTGCGGTATACTAAATAACAATGACTAACCCTGGTTCTTGCGAGAGGAGTTATGTAATGACTACCGCTGTTCCCGGAACACTAAGAGTTTCTAATGATTGCCTTGCTGATCTGGCGGGCTATGCAGCTATGGAATGTTATGGCGTTGTTGGCATGGCAGAGATTGATGAGGCAGCAGGTGTTGCTCGTCTTCTTCCAACGTACCGACTTCGTAAGGGTATTGATGTGACCCCAACTCCTAAGGGAGTTCAGGTTGACCTTCACATTGTTGTTGAGCAGGGCGTTAACATGGCGTCTGTTGTCGACAATCTTGAGAGCTCAGTAAAGTTTTTGCTTAAGCAAATTGCAGAGCTTTCATGTGTTGATGTAACTGTACATATCGAGGCCATGCGTAATTCTCGCTAAGCTTTTTGCTTCAAATGAGTAGGAACTGAGGTCTAACGTGATTTCAAATGTCATTCGTACATGCTTCCCTGTAGCAGCCCTTGCCGTTGCAGACAAAGCAGAAGAGATCAACAAGCTCAACGTTTTCCCTGTACCAGATGGAGACACCGGCACTAACATGTCCCTTACCTTGGGCACCGTTGTTCGTGAGGTTCAAGATCTTCCTCAAGATGCAAGCATGCAGGATATTGCAAAGGCAATCACTCACGGCTCTTTGATGGGAGCTCGTGGTAACTCTGGCGTTATTACGTCTCAGATTCTTCGTGGTATTGCCGAGGGTCTGTGTGACGTTAAAAATCCTGAGGCAGTAACTCCAAAGGATATTGCTCACGCATTCCGCCGTGGTAAGGAAGTTGCGTTTAAGGCTGTTAGAAAGCCTGTTGAGGGCACTATTCTTACCGTTTTGAAGGACGTTTCTGCTAAGGCAGACTCCCTTGAGAAGTCTCAGCTTACTCCAGTTGAGGTCTTGGATGCCCTGGTTGTTGAGGCATATGAGTCCGTTGCTCGCACTCCTGAGCTTCTTCCTGTTCTTAAAGAGAATGGTGTTGTTGACTCCGGTGCATTTGGTTTTGCAACCTTCCTTGAGGGCTTTGTAAACGCCGTTACCGGCAAGACTGAGACTACTGACTTCCAGACAACCGTTTCTGTTTCTGATGCTAAGGCTGCTACCAGCGCAAAGGTTGAGATTGAGCTCAACGATGACTGGGAGGGTTCTGAGTATCGCTACTGCAATGAGTTCCTCTTCAAGGCAGATAGCCCAGACTTTGATGAGGATGCAGCTCTGAACTTCCTGGCAACTATGGGTGATTGCGAGCTTCTTGTTGGTGCAAATCCAGACTACAAGATTCACGTTCACTCAAATACTCCTAACAAGGTTCTTGAGTACATGCTTCAGTATGGCCAGATTTTTGAGGTCTTCATTCACAACATGGACCTTGAGGCTAAGGAGCGTACCGAGAAGATCGCTGAAGATAAGAAGGCTGCAGCTGCACCTAAAAAGGAGCTTGGCTTTGTTGCGGTAACTGCTGGTTCTGGCGCTGCATCAATCTTGAAGTCTCTTGGTGTGGATGTTGTTGTTTCTGGTGGTCAGACTATGAATCCTTCAACTGCAGACATTCTTGCTGCAATTGAAGAGGCCAATGCAGACCAGGTCATTGTTATGCCAAACAACTCCAACATTCGTATGGCAGCAGAGGCTGCTGCCAGCGCATGCGAGGATGTTAAGGTTGCCGTTATTCCAACCAAGTCTGTTCTTCAGGCATTTGCTGCAATGTTTGTTGTTGCAGATGGCGTTCCATTTGAAGAGCTTGTAGAAGAGATGACTGACGCTATCTCTGGCGTTCGCTACGGCGAGGTAACCACTGCAGTCCGTGATTCTTCTGCAGCTGACGGCACTCCCATCCACGATGGTGATGTCATGGGTATCCAGGGCGGCTCCATTGATGTTGTCGGCTCTGATGTCATGAAGGTCACGCTTGACCTTATTGCCAAGATGCAAGAGGAGGAAGAGGGCGACAACCTCACCATTCTTGCAGGTGAGGACTTCTCTGACGAGCAGCTCGATCTTCTCGCCAGCAAGATTGAGGACACCTATCCAGACCTTGAGGTTGACGCTCAGCGCGGCGAGCAGCCACTCTATCCAGTCATCTTCTCTATTGAGTAGGAAATGTCTGAGTCCAAGGTAAGCATCGCTCCCGCATCAGAGCGAGTAGCACATACCTGCTCACTTGTTGATAGTGTGACCAGGTTAAGGTATGTCAATGCAAATCGTGCCGAGGCGCTTGAGCGTCTCGGCATTCTGCGTGTACGAGACCTTTTGCTCAATGTTCCTCACCGCTACCTCGATTTTTCTCACCGCGTGCAGATTGCTTTTGCGCAGATAGGTGAGGACGCTACCATTACAGGCCGCGTTGCTTCGGTTAAGACTAAGCGTCCACGTCCTAAAATGGTCATTGTTGAGATTGAGGTTGTGGATGATACGGGCGTGCTCACAGCTTCGTTTTTTAGGCAGCCTTGGATAGCTGAGCAAATCCACGTTGACGATGAAGTGGCGCTAAGCGGTAAGGTTCTCTTTGCCTACGGTTACCGCCAGATGAAGTCACCGTTTTACGAGGTGCTTAGTACGGCAAAGTCTGACTCAAACGATGAAGCACGCTCCAAAGAGACACCTTCAAAAGCCGCAATTCTTCCTGTTCACCCAGCTACCGAGGGCGTGAGTCCTGCATGGATGCGTCGCATTATGTCAGCGGCTTTGGCGGACACGGGAAGCGTGTGTGATTGGCTGCCTTCAGAGCTTGTCACCAAACACCACCTCATGTCGCTCTCATCGGCGCTTCGTGAGGTTCATTTTCCCTCCAGTTTGGATGCAGCTGAACAGGCTCGTCGTCGTCTTGCCTTTGATGAGCTCTTAAGTTTGCAGCTTGCTCTTTTGGCGAGAAGAAACTTGGAGCTTGCGGGTCATAGGCCTTTTGAGCACGTTATAGATGGACCTAAAGTTAAGGCTCTGATTGAGGCTTTGCCTTTTGCTCTAACTGACGAGCAAAATCACGCAGCTCAAGAGATTCTTTCTGATATGGCAGCGCCACGTATTATGAATCGTTTGCTTTTAGGTGATGTTGGAACTGGTAAAACAGCCGTTGCTGCCGTTGCCTTGGCTGCAGCAGCAGATTCTTCAACTCAGGCTGCCGTGATGGCTCCTACCTCGGTTCTTGCTCAGCAGTACGCTCAAAAGATTGGGCCTTTGCTTTCGCTTGCGGGAATTACCTGGGCTCTTATTACGGGCTCTACCTCAGAAGAGGAGAGACAGCAAATTGAGCTTTGCCTAGCTGACGGCTCTTTGTCCGTTGTCTTTGGCACCACTGCGCTTCTCTCAGATCGCGTGGTATTTAAGCGGCTCACCCTTGCCGTTGTTGACGAGCAGCATCGTTTTGGCGTTGATCAAAGAACAGCGTTGCGCAAAAAAGGACAAGGCGTAGATCTTCTCGCCATGAGCGCAACGCCTATTCCGCGTACGCTGGCGCTTTCTTTGTACGGAGATGTTGATACGTCTCGCATTACCAAAAGACCAAAAGCAGGAGCTGGCGTTACCACCAAGTTGTGTGTGCCAGAAAACCTTGACCAAGCATATGCCGCTGTCGCCGAAGCTGTTCAGGCTGGTCATCAGGCGTATTTGGTCTGTCCTTTAATTGACCCAAGCGATTCTGAAGAAGAGCTTGAAGATGTTCCTGAGGCCGCTCGTACAAACGGTAAGCTTTACAGTGCAACTCGCGTATATGAGGAGCTTTCAAAGACCGTTTTCAAGGACTTTACCTGTGATCTTTTGACCGGCAGACTGCCTGAGACACAAAAAGATCAGGTAATGGAAAAGTTCCGCGCAAATAAGACACAGATTCTGGTCTCTACTACCGTCATTGAAGTTGGCGTTGACGTTCCTAACGCTACGGTCATGATTGTCTTTAATGCGGATCGTTTTGGTTTGGCTACCTTGCACCAGCTCAGAGGCCGTGTTGGTCGAGGAGACTTCCCAGGAACGGTCTATCTTGCAAGCAACGCCAAGCGAGGCTCTACCGCAAGAAAGCGCTTAGCCGCCCTTGAGCAAACCTCCGACGGTGCGCGCTTGGCAGAGCTTGATCTTGAGCTCAGGCACGAAGGAGAAACCTTGGGATACCGTCAGTCGGGCGGCACCACACTCAAGATCTCTGACCTTTATGCAGACGCAGATCTAATTGAGGCGGCTCACATGGACGCCCTGGCCATTACTGCTCAAGACCCAAATCTTACCAGCGACGCCTATGCTACGCTGGGAATTGAGGCAAAAGATCGCTTTGGTATCTACTTTGAAGAGCTTGGCTATAAGTAATAACCTGCAGATAAACTGCAGTACAAGATAGGTTTGGTGGCGAGAAACCCATGAGGATTGTTGGCGGAAAATGGAAAGGTCGTGCAATTGAGGCCCCTGATGGCAAGGGGACTACGCGACCAACCGCTGATCGTACGCGTGAGGCTATTGCAAGCTCCATCTTGGCTTCTCACGGTCTTGACCTCAGTGAGTCCAGAGTGCTTGACGCTTTTGCAGGTTCAGGCGCTATGGGTTTTGAGCTTCTTTCTAGAGGAGCGCTATACGCTGCTTTTGTTGATAAAGATAGAAAGACGTGCGATCGCATTAAGCGTACGGCTAAATCTCTTGGCGTAAGCACCTCTGAGATGAGTGTTATCTGTGGTGATACAGCTCGCTTAGCTGAGTCATCCCAGCTGTTTGGAGGTCCTTTTGACGTGGTTTTTTTGGACCCTCCTTATGCCGTTGAGGCAGAGGTAGTATCCAAGCTGCTCAAAGACTTGACTCAGGCGGGAAGTCTGACAAAAGACGCTGTAGTAGTCTATGAGCATAGCCATAAATCTGATTCAGTTTCTCTTGATAACTTTGAGCTTTCTAAGAGTAAGCGTTATGGTATTGCTCAAGTTGATTTACTTGTTCGTTGTGAGGGATAGGAGATACGTTGAACAGCATCACTCACGTAGTTGTACCAGGTACTTTTGATCCCGTCACAAACGGACATCTTGATGTAATCAAACGAGCTTCTCGCCTTTTTGAAAATGTTACGGTAGCTGTTGCGGCTTCAAAGCGCAAACACGGCACGGGAACTACGTTTTCTCTTGAGGAGCGCGTACAGATGCTCAAAGACGCTCTGGTAGATGAAGGACTTGTAGACGTTTCTGTAGAGCCTATGGAAGGTCTTCTCGTTGATTTCTGCAATGCTCGCGGTGCAGGTGGCGTTGTTAAGGGCCTGAGGGCTATGACAGACTTTGAGTACGAGCTGCAACAGGCAGATCTTAACGCTCATATGGCTCCTGAGCTGGAGAGCGTCTTTGTTATGTCCAGTCCAGAGTACGGCTATATTTCTTCCTCAATTGTAAGAGAAATTTCAGCTATGGGCGCAGATGTATCATTTTTGGTACCAAAGAACGTCATTAAAAAGCTTGAAGCTCTGCATAATTGCGGTAATTAAGTATATTTGCCCTGCATTTTCATTATATTCTGCTAACATTCTTAAAAAGGTGTTTTATGCGTCGTGCTCATAAGGGCTAAAACTGCATATAACACAGCTTGTGTATTGGATTGAAAGGAGCCCTGGATGCAGCCAGGCGAGGAAATTGAGAGCCTTGTATCTGAGATTGAGCAGATGGTAACTGAGGCTAAGTCACCTTTTATGGATGGCGGTAACAAGAAGATTATTGATGCCCAGGACTTCTACGAGCTGCTTGATGAGATTCGTCGTGTCTTCCCAGAAGAGTTTGCAACCGCTCGTCGCATCATCAAGGAAGAGGATGAGACCCTTGAGCGCGCGCGTGCTCAGGCAGAATCCATCATTGCTGACGCACAGCAGCAGGCTATGATTCTTGCTGGTGACCAGGAGATTGTCCGTCTTGCTCAGCAGCAGGCAGATGGCATTCGTGACCAGGCAGAGCAGTATGAGCGTGATACTCGCTACAACGCTGAGGAGTATGCAGATACCGTTCTTGCTCACCTTGAGGAGAACCTCAAGAGCCTGACAAACTCAGTCTCTCGTGTTCGTCAGACACTTGATGAGAACTCTGGTCCTCGTAACACCAGCAATAACGTTGCCTGGTAATTCCAATGCAACCAGTTCTTTATGCACTAGATGATCGTCTTGCAAATGCAGGCGATACCGTTTCTTATGCGGGTCATCTCAATGAAGATTCGTATGAGCTAGGGGAGCATGAATTTTCTCTTCCTATGGGAATTGATTTTGATCTAGTGCTTACCAACGCGGGTGAGGGCATTTTGGTTACCGGAATGCTTCGTGCTGACGCAGTTGGTACGTGTGACCGTTGTCTTGAGGACGCACATCTCTCTTTAAACGCAGAGGTAGATGAGTATTATCTCTTTGAAGAGCCTGTAATTTCTGCAGATGATGAAGATGAGGCAGATTACGTTTTAGTAAATGCCGATAAAACCATCGATCTTGCAGAGGCTCTTTTGCCTTCGCTTGTTATGGAGACGCCTTATGTTGTACTGTGCAAGTCCGACTGCAAGGGACTTTGCCCAGTATGCGGTTGCAATCTGAATGAAGAGGATTGCGGTCATGCAGCTCAGATTGAGCAGAAGCGAGAAGAAGAAAATCTTGCTTCAAACCCGTTTGCGGCTCTCAAAAATCTTGTGATTGAGCCGGATTCGGAAGAGTAAAATAAAATTTCTTCTCCTAAATGGTGAAGAAATGCTGTATCTACGTACAAAATGTGGCAGTACGTGGTATAGTATCCAACGCATTATGTGAATGGGTCGCGCCCTCATATGTTTTAGGGGCGCTAGCAAGAGCAAAAGAGGTTTAAGATGGCAGTACCTAAACAAAAGAAGGGCCGCGGCGCAACCCACACCCGTCGTTCGGCAAATAGCAAGCTTAACGCAGCAGCTCGCTCTGTATGCCCACAGTGCGGCGCTCCAAAGCTTCCTCACCACGTATGCCCTAACTGTGGCTTCTACAAGGACCGTGAGGTTGTTGTTACTGAGTAACACTCATACATCGTATGGCCAAGAAGGCTGGTTCTTTAGGGGCCAGCCTTCTTTTTTATAGCACTAAGGAGTTATCATGCCCGTTATTTGTGTAGACGTTATGGGATCTGACCAAAACCCTGAGGTTGTTCTTGAGGGAGTTCGTATGGCTCTTGAGAAGGACAAAGAGCTAGAGGTTCTTCTCGCTGGAGCTGATGAGTTTGTTACTCCTTTTGCAAGCAAGCATGAGCGCGCAAAGGCTTTGGTAACCACTGAAGTTATTGCAATGAGCGAACACCCCGCCAATGCGGTTAGACAGAAGAAAGACGCCAGTATTGTAAGGGCTGCACAGGCAGTCAAGGCTGGAGAGGCTGACGGTCTTTTTTCGGCAGGCTCTACAGGAGCAGTGCTTACTGCAGCTACCTTTGGTATTGGTCGCATCAAGGGCGTAAAGCGCCCTGCACTTACCCTGATTCTTCCTGGACTTGGTGGCCATAAAACAGTCTTTTTGGATACTGGTGCTAACGCTGATGTGCGCCCAGAAGTTTTGGTGCAATTTGCGCAAATGGGCAAGGCTTTTGCCAACGCATCGCTTGGAATTGAAAACCCAACCATAGGACTTCTCTGCAATGGTTCTGAAGAGACCAAGGGTTCTGAGCTTGCTCTTTCATATCACGCAGCTCTTGCAGAAGCGGCTATCAATTTTTGTGGAAATGCTGAGGGAACTGATATTTTAGGAAGTCGCTTTGATGTTATTGTGACAGACGGCTTTACAGGAAATGTGGCTTTAAAGTCTATTGAGAGTACGGGCAAATTTATTATGTCTAGCCTCAAAGAGGCAATTAATTCCTCCAAGAAGGCTGCGTTTGGTGCACTTCTTTTGAAGGATGCTCTGAAAGCTACAGCAGCGGAACTTTCAGGAGATTCTGTTGGTGGCGCCTTCTTGCTAGGTGTTTCTGCACCTGTACTTAAAGGACATGGTGCTACTAGCTCTTCTGCTGTGTGCGCAGGAACACTTTCTGCAGCAAATGCAGTACGTGCCAACCTCATCGAGAAAATTTCCTCGTCAATTCAGCTGTAGTAAAAGCGTCTGTACATAAAAATTTTTATAACTACGGTGGAGCCCATGGACAATTCTGTGGGCTTTACTTTTTTTAAGATTGTTTGTTTCAGCTTTAGTAATGTCATCATACAGACGCCCATCACGGGGGTAAAATTATTAGCGTCATTGTTGTGTGCAAGGAGGATGTATGGATCGCACAGAAACACTTGAAAAGGTAATTGACGTTGTTAGAGAGACTCTGGATCTTGATGATTCCGTCGAGCTCACAGAGGGCACCTCATTTAAGGACCTTGGTGCAGACTCATTTGATCTTTTGCAGCTTGTCACAGACCTTGAGCAAGAGTTTGATATGACTTTTGATGCAGAGAACATCGATGAGATTGCTACCGTTGGTGATGCAGTAGACGCTATTCTTGCTGCTTAAGTAGGTTTTATACGTGAAATTGCACGAACGAGTAGCTGCTGCAGAAGCTATTTGCGGTCACACATTTACCAATAAAGAACTAATCGAGGCTGCCCTCACACACCCTTCGGCGGTGGAGGGCAAGCCTGTTTCTGCTTCGTATGAGCGCCTGGAGTTTTTGGGTGACTCAATTCTTGGTGCCATTATTGCAACAGAGCTGTTTGAGCGCTATCCAGATATGGACGAGGGCCAGCTTACTAGGCTGAAAATCTCTCTGGTATCTGGTCATACGCTCTCTATTGTCTCCGATACTTTAGGAATTTCTCCCTTAATTGTTATGGGAATTTCCGAGAAGGGCACGGGAAAGCGTGGCATGAAGTCTGCTTTGGAGAATGTTTACGAGTCCATTGTTGGCGCGCTCTACCTTGATGCGGGCTTTGATCCAACGCACGATTTTGTTATTCGTACGCTTGGACCTCACATTTCTCCAGCGCTGGCAGTTCGTTCGGTAAGCCCTAAATCTCGTTTGCAAGAAGCGGTACAGGCTAAAGGCAAGGCTACTCCTGAATATAAGCTTATTGGCGAGAGTGGACCTGCTCACACACCAACGTTTACCGCTGTGGTATTTGTCGACGGCCTTAAGGTGGGTCGTGGACAGGGACCATCAAAGAAAGCCGCAGAGTCAGAAGCCGCTCAAGACGCACTGGTACGTCTTGGTGTGGATGACGCTCCGCTTGATGCTGATGCAGAAATGCACCTAAGGTAGAAAGGTACCCTGTACCCGTGTATCTAAAATCGCTGACACTTAAGGGTTTTAAGTCATTCGCTGATAAAACTCAGATGGTTTTTGACCCCGGTCTTACCGTTGTCGTTGGTCCTAATGGCTCGGGTAAGTCCAATGTCTCTGACGCAATTCTCTGGGTATTAGGCGAGCAGAGCGCAAAGATGCTCCGTGGCCAGGCTATGGAAGACGTCATCTTCTCTGGCTCATCAGCAAGGGGAGCGGTGGGCGTTGCTGAGGTAACGCTGGTTCTGGATAACTCCGACCACACCATTCCTATTGATTTCTCTGAAATTGGCATCACCAGGCGCATGTATCGCTCTGGAGAGTCTGAGTACCTGATTAACGGCGCTCCTTCAAGACTCATGGATATCCAGGACATTTTGCATGACTCTGGTCTGGGCAAAGATACCCACTCCATTATTTCTCAGGGTAAACTCGATTCCATTTTGTCTAGCCGTCCTGAACAGCGCCGTGAGCTCATTGAAGAGGCGGCAGATATCTCTAAGCATCGCCGCCGCAAAGAGCGTGCGGAGCGCAAGATTTCTTCCATGGATGAGAATCTCACGCGAGCCAAAGTGGTTTCTCGCGAGATTACCCGCCAGCTTAAACCGCTTGAGAGGCAGGTAGACAAGGCTTCTCGCGCTAAAGATCTGTCTGCTCAGCTCAAAGATTTGACGGTTCAGCTTGCGGTTGATGACCTTCGTCAGCTGCAGTTTACGCATGGAAAGTTGGAGGCTCGCGCTAAAGAGGCAGAGGCTGCTATTGAGCTTGCACAATATCGTGCGGGCGAGAAAAACCGTGAGCTTGAAAAGCTCCAGTCACTTCTTGAGCAAAAGGGTCTCTTTGTTGGAGACTTGGGTGAGCAGCGCCGTCGCATGCAAGAGATTCTTGGTCGTATGGGATCTGACATGCGTCTTTTGGAGGAGAAAGGCAAGAACATGGTTTCTCGCCTTTCTGACACGCGTATGCAGCTTTCTGTGATGGATAAACAGAAGGCAGACGCCGCAAAAGAGAACGAAGAGCTTTCTGGTCAGCTGGCAACAATTCGTGCAAAGGTTGCGGATCTGACGGAGAGCGTGAACGCGCTCCAAGAGTCGGCTAACCAGGCAATTGCCGAGCGTCGTGCTCTTGATGTAAAGATTTCTGACTGCACTGCGTCTGAGCGAAGTGCGCGTAATACCGCTGATAAAGAAACGCTTGCGTATGTAAAGCTTGAAGAGCAGATTGCTCATGCGCAGGTAGAAGACAAGATGTTTGAGTCTAGGTTGACTCAGATTACGGAAGCGCTTGAGATTGCTCGTGCTGCCCTGGAAGATAGTGGCGCTAAAGAAGCAGAGCTCACGGCGGCTCTTGAGAAAGCTCGTCAGGAGTCCGAGGCGTTTGTCGCTGAGATTTCTGAGCGTGCTTCTGCACTTGAGGCGGCTCGCGAGGCAGAGCGTACTGCTCGCCAGGAACTCTCAAGCAGTGAAGCTACGCTTGAGGCACTTCGCGCGCTTGATGTGGAAGTCCAAAAGGGAAGTCCTCTGGCAGAAAAGCTTGTTGCGGATGCAGCAACCGCTTCTCTTGTTTCTGGCAGACTTGCTGATTATCTTGAGGTTCAGCCAGAGTTTGAGGCTCTTGTTGAGCAGCTTTTGGGAGAAGATCTTTCCGCGCTTGTTGTAGACAAGCAGCAAAACATTCAGACGCTCTTTGAGCGTGTTCAGACGCTTTCTGAGGACGGCAAGGCTACGTTGGTTGCTCTTTCTGATGCAACTCCAGCTCTTGCTGTGCCTGCACATACAACGCCTCTGCTTGAGCACGTATCTGCGCAGAAGGGTGCCGAAACTCTTGTGCAGGCGCTCTTCGGCCACGTTTTTGTTGCTCAGAGTCTTGATGACGTCTACGCTGCTCGCAAAGTTGAGCCTCGCGGGCTTTATGCGCTCCCTGACGGCACGTTGCTCTATCCAGACGGTCGTCTGGTCCTGGGACACGCATCTCAGGCTGAGGACGGCTCTCTTGAGCGTAAGCGTCGCATCCGTGAGCTTGAGGACACGCTTCCTTCCCTCAAACGCCATCTGGAGGCTGCTCGCTCTGCAGTTACCAACTGCGAGAATGAGCTGGCTTCAGTTCGCGAGAAAAGCGCGCAGTCCAAGGGTGAGGTTGCTCGCCTCAACGGTGAGCTTACCTCTATTGCTGCGGAGCGAGGCCGTCTTGAGGGACAGGTTGCGTCTTCTCAGGCTGAGTTGAAGCAGGTGAGCACTTCTCGAGAGCAGGCCAAAGAGCGCGCTCAAGAGGCTCGTGCGCACATTGATGAGCACAAGCGTGCGGCTGAAGAGGCTAAGACTCGCATGGAGTCGCTAGCTTCGGAGCTCAAAGAGCTGCAGGATCAGCATGAGGATGCCATTCGCGCACAGGGTAGGGCCAACCGAGAGCTTTCGGATGCAAAAACGGACCTCACTGTTGCAAAAGAGCGCGCAACGAGCATGGCTTCTCGCCAGACAGAGCTTGAGAGGCGTCTGTCTCAACTGGATGAGCAGCTTGCTGCTGCTAAACAGGCAACACACGCGCTTGAGGTAATCAGACTTCGCGTAGACCCGCTGTACAAGCGCTACGATGCTCTGCACCAGAAGGCGCTTGAGTGGGCGTCTAGGCTCAAGGATCGCGCGTCGTTGGCGGAGGCAGACTCTGAGACGCTGCGAGAGACCATCTCTGAGGCAAAAGATGCAGCTTCTGAAGCTGCGCTTGCGGTAGAAAAAGAGAAAGACGCCGCTAACCAGATTAGCGTTGAGATTGGTAAGCTTGAGGTTCAGGTTCAAAACGCCATCGAGGCCATTCTTGCTACGGGCGCCTCATTGGACGAGGCATTGACGCTTCCTGAGCCAGAAGATAGAGAGCAGGCAGAACGCCTTGCTGCGTCGCTTAAGAGTCAGCTTGAGGCACTTGGTCCTGTCAACGCCGTTGCCATGGATGAGTACGAGCGCCTCAAAGAGCGCGCTGATTACATTAACGAGCAGGTAGCTGACTTAGAGGCCGCACGAACCTCACTGAAGAAGATTATCTCGGCGATTGACCGCAAGATGCGCAGTCGCTTCCTTGTTGTTTTTGACCGCGTCAACCAGAACTTCTCCGAGATCTTCTCGATGCTGTTCCCTGGAGGTCATGCTCATATTGAGCTCACCGATCCAGACCATCTCTCCGAGACAGGCATTGAGATTGTGGCTCAGCCGCGTGGTAAGCGCATTACCAAGATGATGCTCATGTCAGGTGGCGAGAAGAGCCTCACCGCCCTGGCATTGCTCTTTGCTGTGTATAGGACGCGTACTGTTCCGTTCTACGTCTTTGATGAGGTTGAGGCCGCTCTCGACGACGCCAACCTCTCCAAGCTGCTTGATGCCATTGAGCAGCTCAAAGAGACCACTCAGCTGATTGTCATTTCTCACCAAAGGCGCACCATGGAGCAGGCAGATGTACTGTATGGTGTATCCATGCAGGCAGATGGTGTCAGCCATGTTGTCTCTCAGAGGCTTGATAAGACAACCGGAAAGGTAGTTGATATCTAATGGGCTTTATGGACAATCTTCGCCGCGGTCTTGAGCGTTCTCGTGAGACTTTAAGCGAAATCTTTTATATGGGCGGCGAGGTCACCGAAGATTTTTGGGATGACCTTGAGGACACGCTGGTTATGGGAGACATGGGCGCTGAGGTGGCTATGCGTGTCACCGATGACCTGCGTGAACGTGCGGCGCGAGAAAACCTTATGCGCTCCGATCAGCTTCGCCGCGCCCTTGTTGAGCGACTTACGGCAGAGTTTCCTGTTGCAGAAAGAGATCCTTTTACGGATACGCCCTCTATTGTCTTGTTTGTAGGTATTAACGGTGCTGGTAAAACCACTACTGTTGGTAAGATTGCTGGCCGCGCACATGCTAATGGCGTAAAGACTTTGATTGGCGGTGCTGACACCTTTCGTGCAGCTGCAATTGAGCAGCTGCAGGTATGGGGAGAGCGTTCTGGTATTGAGGTAGTAACCAAAGAGCGTGGCGCTGATCCTGCAAGCGTTTGTTTTGAGGTTGTTGAAACGGCAGAAAAACAAGGCACTGAACTGGTGCTTATTGATACTGCCGGACGTCTGCACACTTCATCCGATCTTATGCGTGAGCTTGCTAAAGTTGTTTCGGTTACCAGAAAGCGCGCAGGGGATATTCCCGTAAGTGTTGTCTTGGTTATTGATGCAACTACCGGTCAAAATGGCCTTAACCAGGCAAAAGAGTTTAATGATGCCCTGTCTTTGGACGGTCTTATTGTTACCAAGCTTGATGGCACTGCAAAGGGAGGAATTGCTCTGGCAATTTCTAACCAGCTTAACCTGCCTATTTATCGTATTGGTGTGGGCGAGTCAATTGATGATCTTCAGACATTTGACGCTCGTTCATTCTGTGAAGCACTTGTTGGTGAGGGAGTTCAGTAATGTTTAACAGCCTGCAAGATAGACTGCAAAATACATTTTCCGCTCTGCGCGGAAAGGGCCGTCTCACTGAGGACGACATCAATTCAGCAATGCGAGAAATTCGCATAGCTCTTCTCGAGGCTGACGTTAACTACAAGGTAGTTAAAGAGTTTGTCGGCCGCTGCAAAGAGCAGTGCATGACCGCTGACGTGCTAGAGTCTCTGTCTCCAGCTCAAAACGTTGTCCGCATTGTTCTGGATGAGCTCACGGCACTGCTTGGTTCAACTGAGTCCAAGCTTACGCTGGCGCAGAACCGCATTCCAAACGTCATTATGCTTGTTGGTCTTCAGGGCTCCGGTAAGACAACCGCAGCTGCAAAGCTTGCCTACCTGCTTAAGTCCCAGGGAAAGAATCCTCTGCTTGCCGCCTGCGACGTTCACCGTCCCGCCGCAGCAGATCAGCTTGAAACGCTTGGCTCTGAGATTGGCGTGCCAGTCTATCGTGGTGATGGCAAAGACGCAGTTGCTATTGCGTCTCAGGCTATCCAAGAAGCTGTTGACCACCTCAACGACCTGGTGATTGTCGATACCGCTGGCCGTCTTCAAATTGACGAAGAAATGATGGAAGAGGCCGTTGCTATTAAGCGTGCTGTCAAACCAGATCAGATTCTTATGGTTGTCGACGCCATGACCGGCCAGGATATCGTCAATGTTGTTAGCACCTTCGCCGAGCGCGTAGACTTTGACGGCGTCATCATGTCCAAGCTTGATGGCGATGCTCGTGGTGGTGGCGCACTTTCCGTACGTGAGGTTACCGGTAAGCCTATCAAGTTTGTTTCCATGGGCGAGAAACCCGATTCACTTGAGGTTTTCCACCCAGATCGTATGGCCAAGCGCATCCTTGGCATGGGTGATGTTATCTCTATTGTCGAGAAGGCCCAGCAGGCAGCAGATGAGAAGCAGGTTGAAGATGCTGAGCGCATGTTGCGTGAAGGCTTTACTATGGATGACCTGCTCAATCAGATGAACCAAATTCGCAAGATGGGCGGTCTAGCAAAGCTTATTGGTGCTTTACCTGGTGGTGACCGTATGATGGCCCAGCAGGGTGGTGTGGATGATAGCTCTATGGGAAAGATTGAAGCTATCATTCGTTCCATGACCAAAGAAGAGCGCATGCGTCCAAAGATTATTAATGGTCAGCGCCGTCGTCGCATTTCTATGGGATCTGGTCGTAGCGTTCAGGAAGTTAATCAGCTTATTCGTCAGTGGGGAGAGATGAATAAGATGATGGGCAAGATGAAGGCTATGACTCAGGGTGGTAATGCAAAGAAGGGCCGCCGTGCTATGGAGTCTATGATGAAGAACATGGGCTTTGGCGGAGGTCAAATGCCACGTTTTTAGGCTTTACCAATAAATATTTTTATATAAGAAATACTTTGGTCTGATTACTATCCCTACTGCTTTTTGTTACAAATGGTAAACTTTCTCAAAAAGCAGTAGGGAGTAATTATGTCAATTAAGCGTATTACCTTTGTTGTATTAGGTTGTGTAAGTTTGGCGCTTGCCGTAATTGGCGTAGTGCTTCCTATTTTGCCCACTGTTCCATTTTTAGCGCTCGCAGCATTTTGCTTTGCAAAATCATCTGACCGGCTTAATAATTGGCTTATTAACACGAAGTTTTATCAAAATAACCTTGCTGATTTTAAAGCTGGAAAAGGGATGACTGTTAAGACTAAAGTGCGCATCCTTGCCACAGTAACTTTGGTCATGGCTGTAGGTCTGATTGCCATGCTTATGAAAGGTGTTATTGTTGGCAGTATTATTCTTAGTGTTGTTTGGTTAGGCCACATTTACTATTTTGGTTTTAAAGTTAAAACGCTTGAAGAGTAAACAATTGTTACAATAGCTTTTAGTTAGTTTCATTATTATTCGGTAATGATGAGGTGACTGAAGATGCAGCGTAAAAGAAAAGTAGTTTTGTTTACTCTTGGGATAATGCTCATTGCCGTTGTATTCATATGTAGTTGGTTTAGACCCGAAGCGGTTAAAGAACGAAATCTTGATTTTTTAAAACATCAAGCTGCGGAATTTATAAGGGAGCAATCAGTTGGTAATATTTTCTCGTATGAAAAGTTTGAGTCTGGGGAATATAGGACCCATACTTGCAATTTAAACGACGTGTATATATCTGGTCCAATTTTATCAGTTGTAGAGAAAGACAATGAATTATTAGACGGTGGCATTTCGTGGGTTGTAAGTGTTAATGGAGAAATCATTGGAACAATCGAGCAAGATGTCGCTTTATATTCAGTTTCTCTCTCATCACAAGATTTTGATCAATATATTCTTTATGGGACTGCTTATACTCTTCAAGCTATAAGCAATCGCAAATTACCTGCCGTCTCCTACTATGAATACGATACAGATGGTGGAGGAACCTTTCTGTCTGATAATATACTTGCGACATTTAATTACGGCACAGGAGACTATGGTTTTGTTGAAGCAGCCAGCAAATTTCCTTCTGCCAGTTCATTGATCACTTCTCGCTTAGGTTCAGAGTATCTTGATTTTATGGCAAACAAAGAGCGTGTTGTAGATCTTCCGTAAGACATAAAAAATGCGCGCTTCAGAAAACAATTCTGAAGCGCGCATAATTTTATTCTCTAAGAAAAACCTAGTAGTGAATGATAACTGGATCTCCGTCTTTGGCAACATCAAAGAGTTTCTGAGCATTATCATAGCTTAGGTTGATGCAGCCATGACTGCCACCAGTTCTGTAGATGTTTCCACCAAACGCACTTCTCCATGGGGCGTTGTGGAAGCCGACTTCCTGACCCTTTACGCCAAGCCAGAAATCAACTTTTGTATCCCATCCTGGACGGCCTGACTCATCGTTTGGTCCCAGGAGACGAGCGTCTCTAATGTGGCTGGTAATATACCAGACTCCTTCCGGAGTGTTGTGATGTCCGTCTGGGATACCTGTTACTACATCGGCTTCCCAAAGAATAGTTCCATCATCACCATAAAGAACAGCATGCTGAGTGGTAAGGTCAACGTCAATATAACGACCGCCCCAGTCCTGCTCGCCCTGTTTAGTAAACTTATCGGCCGACTGTTTTGTAGGCAGTTCAATCTTTGTTGCCTGACCAGCGGACAGACCGTCAGAGATAGCTTTTACAGCAGCATCATTATCAATAACCCAGCCGTATGCACCAGCGGCCTTTGTAGTGAATTCTTTTCCATCCCAGCGCTTATACGTTCTTGAAGTTCCACGAGTATCTACTGCAGGAGCAAGTGTCTCGTTGACCCATTTGGTAATAGCGTCTGTATCAAATGAAATAGAGAGATTCTCATCAAACTTAATCCAGCTAGCAATGGTGTCTTGATCAAGCTGATAAGCAGCAGAATCGCCTAGCATCAAATCAACTGCAGAAGTAACGTATGAATTAGCAGTCTTCAAGGCAGTATCAAGGTCTTCTGCACTTATGAGGCTTTCTGGGCCAAGCTGTACGGTAGTGCTCAGATTATCAAAAGCGGTTTGCAAGTCTTTATGGACACCCTCAAGAGATAGCCTTGTAGCAATAGCGTCGTCAGCAAAAATAAACTTTTTAGCCGAGCTATCGTAGGTAATACCATTGTTCTCTAGAGTTTGAGCAGATTCTTTTGCCTGCTCAATTCTTTGATTAAAGAGTGCGTCCGCCTTGCTTGTATCATACGAAGCGGTTGCATGTGGGCTCAAGGACCTGCTACGAGTAATTTCCAGTGGCCACATCCAAGGATTCTGCTGGCTAATAGCATCGTGAGCATATCCAGCGGCGTCGTACGTCAAATCAATGTCAGATGCCTTGATGGTTAAATCTACGCCGTTTCCAGAGACTTGGACGGAGTAATTTGAGGCCTCGTTTGCTCTAGAAGCTTGTAAATCTGAAGCAGGTTTTAAGGAGTAGTCCTTACCATAAATGCTGGTTTGAGGCATAAAGAAGAAGTTAAAGAAGATTGCTCCACCCACATACACAAGGGCGAGAATACCAACGAGCACAGCAGGTATCTTCCACCACTGATGTTTCTTGTGAACAACGGGAGCCTCTTCTTTTTCTCCAAGCTCTGCGCTATCAAGGGGAGCAATGACAGTTAGATCATCTGCCTGCTCTTCTGGCGCTTCCGCTGATTGTGAAGAATCATTAAGTTGATTGGCTTTTACCTGCTCTTCATTGAGAGCAACGTACATATCAGTATCGCCAAGGCTTGGTACTGAGTCTTTAAGAGAAGGCGCTTTCTCTGTAGCTTCCTCTGAAGAAAGAGGTTGTAGGTTAGCGGTATGAGAAGCAGAGCTTTTTGCAAAGTGCTTAGCCAAGGAGCACTCCTTATAAAAACGAAGTTACATAGCAAAAATCAGCGTGTTTTGACAAACAGACTTTCTGCAAATGAGTCAAAGACACATTCATTTAGTGTAGTGCATATTCACCACATATTTTATGGAACTTACGTGGAATTATTTTCTATAGGAGATGAACAAAACTGGAGTAATATATACGACATTTAGAAATAATTATTTTTCAATTGCAGGGGGAGTAATAGCGTATGTCATCAACTAGAGTCAATAGTACTACGCAAAATATTAGATGTGTTTGTACTGCTCTTGCCGTACTTCTTTTATGCATTTCAGCTTTTCCTAAAATTGCTGTAGCTACTGCTTCAACTAGCCAATCAAATTCTCATTCTACTAATCAGTTGTTACTGCATACTGATGTCAAATCGTATGAGCTTCTTCCTTCTGATTTTGCTTCGCTTGTTGGCAATGATTCAACATCGTTTGATACTCTTGAGCAAGTTAAGCCTTATGAGGCAGTTAACACTGATTCTCATCCAAACTACAGCAAGGTAAGCGATTTTGTTTATTTAGATAGAGATCAGTTTGACTTGTCGCTTTTCTCGCCAGATGATTCTCTGAGATATACAACAGATGATGCAGCTGTAGATGCATACATTCAGACTCATCCAGAGCTTGCCGGTGTGACTGATCGTAGAATTTTGCTTCCAGTGTTTGAATTTGATTCAGACAATGATATTCAGACTCACAGAGACAGAGTTAATTCTTACATTGCTCATGGTCAGCTGGCACAAGGGTCGGTTGGTCAGGATAATACTGCTGTTATTGATACTAGTTTGCCTATGGGTCAGTATAAGCTGGAAAAAACGCTCTCATACGATCAAGAGCATGGCTTCTATTACATCTATACCATGCACGTAGGTATATCTGATATTGATCGTAATCTCACAACGTTTGTTGATAGCAACGGAAATAAGACTGAAAAACAAGGTCTGTTCCAGGCTCCAGAGGTAGTGGGTAATGACATTCTTGACCACAAAGAAGTTGACTCTTATACGATTTCCTCTGGCTATGATGGCGATGGTAATGTTGTCCGTCCAACTACGTATGTGACACATATTACGTATTACTACACCCTCGCACACACCGCATATGTTTCAGATACTGGAACTACTTTAAAGCCTATTGACGCTGGTCTTCAGAATGCGCCAGCTACCATCTCTTCTTACAACTATGATCACACGGTTGATGCAGGTACAAGGCGAGTATTGGATATTGATGCCGTGACAGCTCGCCTTATGGCTGAGATTCAATCACAAGATATTACGCAGCTTTTCCCTGTTAGTGCCGCTACTCACAATGGCGATATTGTTATCAGTAGGACTCCTGGATATGATACCTACGATGTTCAGTTGTTTGAGAATGGTCAATTTACTATCGATATGACTTATATGCCAGATGGCACACCTCGTGTCGTTGATGCCGACGGCAATGCTATTTATTTCTCTAATCACTTTAAGGATGTTGTTTATTCTTCATATCAAGATGACACCTTGCCTGTTGGTCAGTATCGAATTGAATATCTGCTTACCCCAACATCTGCAGATCCAGATAACTTTGATTCGTACCAGCATTTAAAAGTCAATCTTGTTATTGGAACAAGTGATACTTCTCAGCCAGCCATTACTGCAAATTGGACTCACGTATACGTGAAGCAGCCTGAGACTACGCCAGAAACACCTGAGACACACACTCCTGAGGAGCCTCAGCAAGCTCAGAAGAAGTCACAGCTTCCTGATACTGCAGATTATTCTCAGGTTGCGCTTCAGGGCACACTTGTCTGTTCCTCTGTCTCGCTGGTTTCTCTGAGCTTCTTCCTCAAGAGAAAGCTGCTACAGAAGTAATCTAGGAATACATGACGTTACTCTTGCCTCAAGAGTGAGAGAATACTGTCTATCAAGAGGCGAGAGGTACGTTATTTATGGCAACACATCCAGTTATTCACATAGATTCATCTGACGACAGCCGCCTTGATGTGTATGCTCGATTGACTGATAACCAGCTTCGTAATCGTCTTGACCCAACTCGCGGCGTCATGATTTGTGAGTCACATTTTGTGATTGAGACTGCGCTTGCCGCAGGCTGCAAGCCGCTTTCATTTCTTGCGAACACTTCTCACACAGATAATATTTTGCAAATTATCGAGAAGTTCCACCCTTTGACAGATGACGTTCCTATTTTCATTCTTCCAGATGAGCAGCTTACACAGCTTATTGGCTACAAGATGAATAGAGGAGTGCTCTGTGCCATGAGGAGACCTCAAGGTGCATCGCTAGAAGAGATTCTAAGCTCGTCAAAGCATATTGCCGTACTAGAAGATTTAGTAGACGTCAACAACGTTGGTGCTGTCTTTAGGTCAGCTGCGGCCCTCAATGTAGATGCTGTTATCTTGACTGCTAAGTGCGCCGACAACCTCTCAAGGCGTGTCCTGCGGGTTTCTATGGGAACGGTTCTTAAGGTACCTTGGACTCGTTTGGATGAAGAGACAACTTCACTGGACCTTATTGAAAAGCTTAAAGCTCATTCTTTTACTACGTGTGCACTTGCACTCACAGATTCTGCAGTACCTCTTAATAAAGAGCTGGTAAAAGGTAAAAAAGCTGCACTATTCTTTGGTAGTGAAGGCTATGGTCTTGATAAGAAAACCATTAAGGCTTGTGACATTACCACCATCATCCCCATGTCTCATCAGGTAGATTCACTTAATGTTGCTACATCATCTGCTGTTGCTTTTTGGGAGCTTTTTGCTCGATAACTTGAGCAGGAAACCTTTACATACGGCACAAAAAACGGCCACCTACGAGAGTGAACTGCCTCCCATTTCTTGGACACGAGAAATAGGAGTCAGTTCAAAACACACCTAAGTCGGATAATCTGTCAAAAAGACGTATACATGACGC